>JBDTQN010000164.1:0-5930 GCA_039932215.1 Pseudolysinimonas sp.
GGACCGGGGGAGCGGGAGCGGAGGCGGGGGAGCGGAAGCGGGACCGCGGCGCGGGGCGCGGGCGCGCTCAGCGAGCGAACGGGCCGCGCAGGGCCGCCCACTGCAGCAGCATGATGGTCTTCGCATCGAGGATGTCGGTGCCGATCTGCGCGAGCGCGTCGTCGATGCCGAGCTCGACGACGTCGATCTGCTCGCCCTCATCGATCAGGCCGCCGCCGGCGTGCCGGGCCGTTTCGGCCGAGTAGGGCGCCGCATAGAAGTGCAGCCGCTCGGTGACCGAGCCGGGACTCATGTAGACGTCGAACACGTGCTCGAGCTCGCCGACCTCGTGCCCGGTCTCTTCGATCGCCTCGCGCCGGATCGCCGCCTCGGGCGCGTCGTCGTCGAGCAGCCCCGCGGCCGCCTCGATGAGCATTCCGTCGGGGTGTCCGTTCACGTACACGGGGTAGCGGAACTGCCGGGTCAGCAGCACGGTTCGCCGCGCGAGGTCGTACAGCAGGATCGTCGCGCCATTGCCCCGGTCGTAGGTCTCGGCGGTCTTGCTGACCCAGGCGCCCGTGCGGTCGCGCTGCTCGAAGGTGGTGCGGCGCAACACGTGCCAGGCGGTGGCGACCAGCTCGACCTCGGTGACCCTGACATCCGGATTGCCGGCCAGGTCGCGCCCGGTCAGGTGCAGCCCGGTGCGTCCGCGGTGGTCGGGTTCGTCTTCGCCGAGCGTCATGCCTTAAACGTAAAGGCCCCGGATGCTGCGGAAGCACCCGGGGCCCGTCTCGCGACGATTTACGCGGCGGTCTTGACGACCTTCTTGGCGGCGGCCTGCTTGGGCTGACCCTGTGCGGCGACGCCCACCTCGATCTTGCGCGGCTTGGCCTTCTCGGCCACCGGCACGGTGACGGTCAGCACGCCGTTGTCGTATCCGGCGGTGATGCCGGTGGTGTCGACGTTCTGGCCGAGCGTGAAGCGGCGCAGGAACGTTCCGGTGCGGCGCTCGCGGGCCAGATATTGCACGCCGTCGGTCGCCGGCGCGGGACGCTCGGCACGGATGCTGAGCAGCTGGCCGTCGACGCTGATGTCGACGCTGGCCGGGTCGATGCCGGGCAGGTCGGCGTTCAGCACGTAGCTGTCGCCGGTGCGGGAGAGATCCATCGGCATGAGCCGCGGACCCTGTCGCGAATCGAGATACATCGCCATGGTTCCTCCTGAAGAGCTAACTTGAGTCGCTCTGACTCAACTAAGGAGAAGTTAGCACTCGGGCATGCCGAGTGCCAGCGTGCTCGCGCAGGGCGAACAACGCTCGAACCCGGTCTAGTAGCCGATGAAGACGTCGGTGTGGATGCGGCGCGCGCCCGCCTTGCGCAGGGCGCGTTTCAGGGCGCCCACCATCACCGGCGTGCCCGACAGGTAGGTGTGCCGCGACTTCGCATCGGGCACCGCGGCGAGAAGTTGGTCGCCGGTGAGCCGCTCGGCCTCGAGCCACTTCCAGCCACGGGGAAGCTTGACGGGCTTCTCGGCCGACACCACGGTCACAGCGCTGCAGCCCGCTTTCGCCAGCATGTCGGCGTACGCGAGATCGTCGGGGCGGCTGATCGCGTAGACCAGAGCGATATCGCGTTTCGACGCGCCCGCGAGTGCCTCGAGCTGGCTGATGTACGGCGTGATGCCGATGCCGCCCGCGACCAGCAGCAACGGCGAATCGCCCGTCGGCAGCACGAAGTCGCCGCCGACCGACGTCGCCGACACCTTGGTGCGGGGCTCGAGCGCGAGCAGCGCCTTCTTGAACGTGCTCGTGCGCTCGGGAAGCCGGATGCCGAACTTCACGGTCGAGCCGGCGACCGGGGCCGAGGCGATGCTGAACACCCGGCGCCAGCCACGGGAGTCGGTCTTGGCGTGGGGGATCGTGAGCTCCATGAACTGACCCGGCGTGAAGCGCACGGGGGCGGCGGGCTGGAACTCAAATTCCCAACTGGTCGGGGCGAGCTGCTTCTTGCCGACGTAGGTGAGCTTGATGCCACGGCGCTGACCGAAGAAGAACGCGAACAGGTTGCCGACCAGCAGCGAGAACTGCGGGCTGGCAGAGAACAGCCCGAAGAAGTTGAACGGGATGATGAACACGATGCCCACCAGCACCGCCTCGAGCAGCTGCTGCCACCGGCGCGGCGGAAGGGTCAGCGGCTCGCTGAGCATGTACCCGGCGAAGAACACCGTCGGGTACGAGAGCAAGGCGAAGCTGATCCCCGACTCGAACGTGCCCTGGTTCGCGACGGCATACAACCCGGAGGCGAGTGTGGTCACCGCGATGAAGGTCACGCCGAGCAGCAGCTTGCGGGTGCGGAACAGCACGAGGAATGCGGCGACCGCGACGAACGGCAGCATGATCGACGTGCCGAGCCACCAGGTCACGAAGGTGCCGCTGAGGAAGGGCAGCGCCCCGACGATGAAGGCCGACGCCGCGGCCGGATTGAAGATGTGCCGTCCGCGTGCGGCGAGTACGAACTTCGTGGCCGTGGCGACGAGGCCGGCGAGGGCCAGCATTCCCAGGCCGACCGGGTCGAGGGTCGGCACGAAGATGAAGAGCAGCAGTTGAGCCGTGATCACGGTCGAGCTGAGTTGCGGGCGCACCTTGAAGATGAGTCCGAACAGCCGGCTCGACAGGTAGGTGGCGGCCAACAGCACCGCCGCGCTCGCCAGGATCTCAAGCGGCCCGAAGTTGAACCAGCCCAGCAGGCTCAGCACGATGGCCGCGACGCTGATCAGTCCGAGCGAAATGATGACGAGCGCGTACATCGTGACGCGTCCGAGAATGCGGTCGAGCCATGCGGTCATGTGAACAACTCCCCAGAGAAGGAGGGCGAGTGCTCCACGCGCCCGTTGGCGAACATTCTGACGTACGACACGCCCACGTCCTCAACCAGGTTCGGAGCGGGGTCGAAGAACAGGGCGGTCGCGAGACCGTCTGCGTGCAGCGCATCGGGGGCGAGCGCCCAGGTCGCGATGACCGAGGAGGTCGGCAGACCGGTGATCGCGTCGATCATGTGGTGCAGCCCGTCGCCCCAGGCGCGCCTGTTCACCGAGCTGGCGGCGAGCGCCCCGTCGGCGACCGGGACGACGCCGATGGCCCGCGACGGGTCGGCGGGGTGCTCGAGCGCGACCAGTTCCGACGTCGCGCCGCGTGCGACCAGGTCGCCGCTGCCATCCACCACGTGGGTGGCGAAGCCCAGCTCGAGCAGGAGCGCGCTCACGAGATCGACGAGGTATCCCTTGCCGGCGGCCCCGACATCGAGCAACACCGGTCGCGCTGAGTCGAAGAATTCGCCGTCCCACGAGAAGGCATCGTCCCAGACGGGGACCGGGGCGATCGTGGATGCCGGGGTGAGCCGGTAGGCGGCGTCGTAGCCGAGCGATTCCATGGTGCGTCCGACGAGGGGGGAGACCCGGCCGCCGGTGCCGGAGTAGAGCGCGCCGTACCAGTCCAGCAACGGGCCCGCGTCGGCAGGGAGCCGGTGGCGCCCCGGCTCGCGCGAGATGCGCGTCACGATCGAGTCGTCGCGGAAGCGCGACCAATCGCGATCGAAGCGCTCGACCCGCTCGAGCACCGCCGCTCGCTGGGGGTCGCCCACGGCATCCACCGTCTCGATGCGCCAGGGCGCGCCGATCGCGTCGAACTCCCAGACGTGCGGCAGCGCGGCGCTCGGAGGCGCGGCGTCGTCGATCAGGACTCCATGGCCTGTTCCTTGATCGCAGCGATCGCGATCTTGAAGCCGCCGCTGGTCAGCGACGAACCGGAGACCCGCGTCACGTTGAGGGTGTCGATGTCTTTGCCGACGGTCTGGTCGGCGATGCCGCCGACGAACTCGGCTTGGTGCCCCTTCGCGGTCGGGTCGGTGGCGTGAGGAGTGACAGTGATGTCGGTGATCTTGTCGCCGGCGAGGGTCAGCTCGACCGTGATCGACTCGGTTCCGCTCGGAGCCTGGTAGCTGCCGTCCGCGGTGTACGTGCCGTCGGCGTAGGCGGCGTCGGTGTTGGCGCTGTCGCCTCCGCCGCTGCCTCCGGTGTCACCGCCGGTCGCGGAACCGGGAGCGCAGGCGGCAAGAGCGCCCATCAGTCCGAGGCCGGCGAAGGTCAGCGCGGTGGCGCGGGTCGTCGTGCGGGCGTGCTGGCGGGGCATGGATTCTCCTCGGTCGGATGTCATTCGGAATCGTGGCGCGATGCGATGGTTCAGCGTCGCACATTCCTACCTACGAGAGTGAGTGGCTGCGGGTTCACGCCGCCTGGGACCGGATGTCGTCGAGTGCCGAGTTGAAACCGTTCGAGGTGAGAGACGAGCCCGCCACGCGAGTGACGCTGAGGGTCGCGAGATCGGCACCGACGGCCTCGGAGGAGATGGCCGAGCTGAACAGTGTTTGGAACTCCTGTGCCTCATGGTCGGTGGCATGGCCGCTGGTCGAGACGGCGGTCACGACGTCGTCGACGACGGTCAGTTCGACGGTGATCGACTCGATTCCGCTGGGCGCCTGGTAACTCCCGTCGGCGGTGTACGTGCCATCTAGGAAGGCGGATGTGCGGGCAGGCGCCGAGGGTGTCGAGGAGGTCGTCGAGCCGCTGCCGCTGGTGGGGTCGGCGATGGCGCTGCCGGGGGCGCAGCCCGCCAGCGAGATCATGCCGAGCGCCGCGAATCCGAGGGCGATGGGTGTCACCGGTCGTGAAGTCATGCCCCTACTATCGCGGAACTTTCTCAGAGGTTCCCCCGCCCGCCACGCGAGAAATCTGTGCGGATGCCCTCTTGCACTTTGATTGTTCGTACGCTTTACTAACAAATCATGTCAACGCCGTCCCCCGCCGGATACGCCACCGGTCGCATCCTGCGCCCGAGTGCGAAGTCGCTGCCCGAGCACTCGCGCAGCCACAACCGCGCGCTCGTACTGCAGACCCTCTACCGCTCGGGTGGCATCAGCCGCGCCGACCTCGCCCGTGCGACCGGTCTCACGCGGGTCACCATCTCCGACCTCGTCGCGCAGCTGATCGTTGACGACTTGATCGTCGAGCTCGGCCAGCGCTCGCCGCTGAAAGGGGAGGACGCCCGCCCCGGCAAGCCGGCGACTCTGCTCGACATCAACCGCCGCGGCTTCCAGATCATCGGCATCGACCTCAGTGATCACGCCGTCCTCTGCGGCGGGGTGCTCGACCTCGACGGCGCGGTACTCGAACGCCGCGAGGTGCGGCTCGCCGGTGCCGACGGACAGAGTGCCACCGGTCAGGCCGCTGTCGACAAGGTCGTCGCCCTCACCCGCGAACTGATCGCGGCGGCCGGTGCGCCCATCCTGGGCATCGGTGTCGGCTCGCCCGGTGTGGTCGACCTCGGCGGCACGATCCTCAGTGCCCCCAACCTCGGGTTCCGCGACCTGCCACTGCAAGCGATGCTCGCCGCCGAGACCGGGCTTCCGGTGCTCGTCGCCAACGACGCCAACGCGGCGGTGCTCGCCGAGCACAGCTTCGGCGGCGCGCTCAGCGACACGATGCTCGTGCGCATCGGACACGGTGTCGGCGCGGGGCTGCTGCTCGGCGGAACACCGCTCTTCGGCAGCCGGTTCGCCGCGGGTGAGATCGGCCACGTCGTGGTCGGCACCGACGGCGGCGCCCCCTGCGCATGCGGCAAGGTGGGCTGCCTCGAGACCTGGCTCGCCATCCCGCGGTTAGAGGCCGCGCTCGCCGCCGCACCCGATGAGGCCGGCCGCACCGCCATTCTGCGTGCCGCCGGCGAACGTCTCGGCATCGCGCTGGCGCCCGTCGTCGGCGCCCTCGATCTCGCGGAGGTCGTGCTCAGCGGCCCCGCCGACACGCTCGGAGGCCCGTTCACGGACGCGGCCATCGAAACCCTCCGCAACCGGACGATGGCCGAGTTCCATGGCGATCTGACGGTACGGATGACCGCA
>JBDTQN010000165.1:0-5928 GCA_039932215.1 Pseudolysinimonas sp.
GGGGGAGTTGGCCTGGATGGCGCCACGCGAGGAGCCGCTGGAAGTCTACAGGCCCGCCCTGGCGGCCGATATCAGGTCGGCGGCGGCGACTACTCTGGACGGGTGGTCACCGCCCTCTACCGCCGCTACCGGCCCGAGACGTTCGCCGAACTGATCGGGCAGTCGCAGGTGACCGACCCGCTGCGCACCGCGTTGCGCACCGACCGCGTCAACCACGCTTACCTGTTCAGCGGACCGCGCGGCTGCGGCAAGACCACCAGCGCCCGCATCCTGGCCCGATGCCTGAACTGCGCCGAGGGGCCGACCGATACCCCCTGTGGCGTGTGCCCGTCGTGTGTCGAGCTGGCCCGCGACGGCAGCGGGTCGCTGGATGTCGTCGAGATCGATGCGGCCAGTCACGGTGGCGTCGACGACGCGCGCGACCTGCGTGAGCGCGCGATCTTCGCCCCCGCACGTGACCGCTACAAGATCTTCATCGTCGACGAGGCCCACATGGTCACCTCGGGCGGGTTCAACGCGCTGCTCAAGATCGTCGAAGAGCCGCCCGAGCACGTCAAGTTCATCTTCGCCACGACCGAGCCCGAGAAGGTCATCTCGACCATTCGTTCACGTACGCACCACTACCCGTTCCGGTTGGTGCCGCCGGCCCAGATGCTCGACTACGTGCAGCAACTGAGCGAGACCGAGGGCGTGACGGTCGCGCCGGGCGTTCTCCCGTTGGTGGTGCGGGCCGGTGGCGGCTCGGTGCGCGACACCCTGTCGCTGCTCGACCAGCTGATCGCGGGGTCCGAGTCAGCGGGTGGTACGACGACCGTCGACTACGAGCGGGCGGTCGCGTTGCTCGGCTACACGCACGGTGCGCTGCTCGACGAGGTCGTCGACGCGGTCGCCGCGATGGATGCCGGGGCCGCCTTCGCCGCGGTCGATCGCGTCGTGCAGACGGGGCAAGATCCGCGCCGTTTCGTCGAAGACCTGCTCGAGCGTCTGCGGGACCTCATTGTCGTCGCGGCCACGCGTGACGGTGCAGCGTCGGTGCTGCGCGGTGTGCCGCAAGACGAGCTCGACCACATGGCGGCGCAGGCGAACTCGTTCGGCAGCGCCGAGTTGTCGCGCGCCGCCGATGTCGTGAACACGGCGCTGACCGAGATGACCGGCGCGACCTCGCCGCGGTTGCACCTCGAATTGATGGTGGCGCGGCTGCTCGTTCCGGCGAGTGATGACTCTGAGCGTGGCGCGCTCGCTCGGGTCGAACGTCTCGAGCGCCGGGTCGGCATCGACGACGAGCAACCGGTCGGTCGAGCGGCGCCGGTCGAGAAGCCGGCCCCGGCAGAGAAGCCCGCGCCCGTCGCGAAGCCTGTTGCCGAGAAGCCGGCCGCCGAGAAGCCGGCCGCCGCCGCAGAACCCATCGAGACCCCGCTCAAGCCTGTCACCGCATCCCAGCTGCGCGACGCGTGGCCCGAGGTGCTCGAGTCGGTGCAGAAATCGGCCGGACGCCTTTCGTGGGCGGTCGTGGCGACGACGACGGTGCACGCGTTCGACGGCGAGGTGCTGACTCTCGGCTTCTCGAACGAGAGCGATGTGTCGGGTTTTCGTCCCGCGCCGGGTGCGGCTCCGGGTGAGAGTGTCAGCGAGCAGTTGCGTGCGGCGATTCTGGATGTACTGGGGGTGCGGGTCAAGTTCCTCCCGCGCATCGAGCCGATTGCCGCCGCAGCCCCGACCCCCGATGACGCTGCCCCGACTCGCGAGGCTGCCGCCGAGCCTGCGCCGGAGCCCGAACCGGCTCCCGCGCCTGAGCCCGAGCCCGAGCCGGAGCCCGAACCGGCTCCCCAGCCCGAGCTCGAACCGGCCGCCGAGTCCGAATCGGCAGCCGGGTCGAAGCCTGCGCCGGCCGCCAAGCCCGAGCCGGCAGCCGGGTCGAAGCCCGAGCCGACCGCAAAGCCCGAGCCGGCCGCCAAGCCCGATCCGGCCGCCAAGCCCGATCCGGCCGCCGGGTCGAAGCCTGCGCCGGCCGCCAAGCCCGAGCCCGCACCCGGGCCGTCGGGGTGGAACGTCGCCGAGATCCCCTCGTCCGCCGATGCGCCGCCCGCGGCCGGCGACCCCGAAACTTCGCCCGAAGCGGCGGCCCCGGTGGCCAACGCCCGCTATGGCGAGGCTGTCGTGCGCGAGCTGCTCAACGCGAACTTTCTCGAGGAGCAGCCGATCTCGCCCCGCGACCAGCCGGTGACGCTCCCGTCCGACCTGCCGGAGGCGTAGCCCGTGTACGAGGGCATCGTGCAGGAACTGATCGACGAGCTCGGCCGCCTGCCGGGCATCGGCCCGAAGTCGGCGCAGCGCATCGCGTTCCACATCCTCACCACGCAGAGTTTCGACACCACGCGTCTCTCGGTGATCCTCGGCGAGGTGCGCGAGAAGGTGAAGTTCTGCAACATCTGCGGCAACGTGACCGAGCAGGAGACCTGTTCGATCTGCCGCGATCCCCGACGTTCGCAGACCGTCATCTGTGTGGTCGAGGAGGCGAAAGACGTCGCCGCGATCGAGCGCACCCGCGAGTTCCGCGGTCTGTATCACGTGCTCGGAGGCGCCCTCAGCCCGATCGACGGCATCGGTCCCGACGACCTGCGCTTCCACCAGTTGGTCACCCGGCTCGCCGACGCGACCGTGACCGAGGTGATCATCGCGACCGACCCGAACCTCGAGGGTGAGGCGACGGCCACCTACCTGACCCGGCTCCTCGTGCAGCCGGGTTTGCGTGTGACCCGGCTCGCGTCGGGCCTCCCAGTAGGCGGCGACCTCGAGTATGCCGACGAGGTCACGCTCGGCCGCGCGTTCGAGGGTCGCCGCGTCGTAGAGAACTAGCCGCCCAACCCCGATCGGCCGGCCGGACTTCTACGCCGCGTTGCTCAGCGGATGCTTCGACGGCAGACTCGTTGCCGAGCCGTCTGGTTCGCACAGCGAATACGTTGCGCCGCTGCGGACAATTCGCCGGCCGCCGTCGTGAACCCACATGTGGTGATGCCGACACAGCGACACCCCGTCATCGATGTCTGTTCGTCCGCCGTGCGCATCCCACTCGTCGATGTGATGCGCCTCGGTCCAGGAGGGCGGTCGGTCGCACCCCGGGATGATGCACCCCCCGTCTCGGGCCGCGATCCCGATGCGTTGCCTTTCGGTGAATAGTCGCTGGGTTCGCCCGACGTTCATGGCTCGCCCGTCGTCATCGAACAGGATCGGCACGACACCGTGAACGCAGATCATGCGGTGCACCGACCCGATCGAGAGCCCCGACGTCTGCCCCTCGACATGCGCGGCCCCGGTGCCGCGCTGCAGGTCGGCGAGGCGGGCGTGGACCCGCACCGCGGGAGCCTTCACACCGAAGATGCGCCCGTCGTCGGTGGCCGCCGCCACCCGGATCATGTGCACGAAAGCGTCGAGCGCCAGCTGTTCGGTCGTTCGACTGTCTGACTCGATCGCCGCCGACCGCGCCCGCTCGGCGGGATCGACGAAGCGCACGCCGCCCCGCCGAGGCATCGTCACCCGGTCGAGCGCGTCGGTGACCAGGGCCGCGCTCTCGGGATCGAGGAGCCCGCTGATGCGGGTCATGCCGTCATCGAGCGGCAGAAGGCGGAGGTACCGCCTACCACGCAGGGCCGCCTCACGGTCGGCCACGCGATCGTCGTCGAGCTCGTCTCGGCTGCGCCGAGCTCGCTGCGCTACCTTCTCGGGCGTGAGGCTGCGCGCGCTGTCGGCGAGCTTCGTGGCTTCGCGCGCGAGGGCGTCGCTGTCGACCACATCATCGGGCTCGCCGAGGCCGCGGCTGATCGCCGCTGCGGCGGCCACCCCGAGTTCGCCCGAGGCGACCTGAGAGGCGACGGCGCTCAACCACGGTTTCTCGTCGGCGATCGCCGCGCCGACAGTGACCATCGCACTGGATTCGGGTGCGGACATTCCGGTGAGGATGGCGACGAGCCGTTCTGGCGTGCGCGCCCCCACGCGTTGGGCGAGGCCGTCGTGCCCGGCGTCGCGATGCGAGCGCCTCCCGATCTCGCCCGCGACCGTCGCCGACGCCGCGTCGATCTGCCGGCGCAGCGCGGCGAGCGAGCGCTGCAGCTCGAGCACCCGGCTGTCGGGCAGCTGGCGCAGCCCGTCGAGGTCGGGGACGCGGAGGGTGATGGACACCCACTTATCATCTCTCGGTTCGAACAGAAATGCTACTCAAACGTAGCGATCCGTCACAGCTTGTCGAACATCCTGTTGGGAAGGAGTAGACGGCGCGATCATCAGCAGCGCGCCGGTCGCCGTCGCCACCACAGCCCCCGCCGCATCCCGGATCTCACCCGTTGCGAAGCTCACCCGCCGACCGCCCTTCGTCACCGCGCCAGTCGCAACCAGCATCCCGCTGTCCACGGTGACCGGCCGCAGGTAGGTGACGTTGAGATCGATCGACGTGTACCCCCACCCCGCCTCGAGGGTGCTGTGCACGGCGCACCCCAGCACCGTGTCGAGCAGCGTGCACAGGACCCCGCCGTGCACCACGCCGATCGGGTTGTAGTGCGACTCGTCCGGCTCGCAGCTGAAGATGACCGAGCCTCGGTCGACCGAAGTGATGCCGAACCCGAGAGTCTGCGCGATCGGGGGCGCCGGGATATCGCCGGCGGCGAGCGCGGTCAGATACTCGAGGCCGCTCATCGTGCGCACAAGCTGCAGAGGGGGAGCGGGATCGCTCCAGGTGATCGTGCGGGAACGCGTCGACGAATCCATGTCTGGCAGAGTATGCCCGTGGGGAAAACACAGCTGGTCGCGTTCGACCTCGATGACACCCTCGCCCCGTCGAAAACCGCGATCACCCCGCAGATGGCCGATCTGCTGGTGCGGCTTCTCGGCGTCGTCGAGGTCTGCGTCATCTCGGGCGGGCAGTTCGGTCAGTTCCAGAGCCAGCTGGTCGCGAATCTGCCGCTCGATCATCCGGACGCACTGACCCGCCTGCACCTGATGCCGACCTGCGGCACGCAGTACTACCTCTATCAAGAAGGTGGATGGCGGCAGCAGTACGCAGAGAACCTCACCGACGAGCAGAAGGCCGCCGCCCTCGCCGCGGTCGAGTCCGAGGCCCGCCGGCTCGGACTGTGGGAGGAGCAGACCTGGGGCCCGATCCTCGAGGACCGCGGGTCGCAGATCACGTTCTCGGCTCTCGGCCAGGCCGCGCCCGTCGACGCCAAGAAGGCGTGGGACCCGACCGGCGAGAAGAAGAACACGCTGCGCGCCGCCGTCGAGCCGCACCTGCCCGACCTCGAGGTGCGTTCCGGCGGATCGACGAGCATCGACATCACCCGTCGCGGTATCGACAAGGCGTACGGGATGCGGAAGCTGGCCGAGCTGACCGGCATCCGATTCGACGACATGGTGTTCGTCGGCGATCGCCTCGATCCCGACGGCAACGACTTCCCTGTGATCGCCCTCGGCATCCCGACCCACGCTGTCGAGGGGTGGGAGGACACCGCCGCCTTCGTCGCGGAATTCTTGCGGTCGCGCGGCGAATAGACTGACTCGGGCCGTCATCCGGCCCCCGTTCACCGCCCCTCAGGAGTACCCGTGAGCCTCATCGTGCAGAAGTACGGCGGCTCGAGTGTCGCCGATGCCGAGAGCATCAAGCGCGTCGCGAAGCGCATCGTCGAGACCCGCAAGGCGGGCAACGACGTGGTGGTCGCCGTCAGCGCGATGGGCGACACGACCGATGAGCTGCTCGATCTGGCCCACGAGGTGGCGCCGATCCCTGACGCCCGCGAGCTCGACATGCTGCTCACCTCGGGCGAGCGCATCTCGATGGCCCTGCTGGCGATGGCGATCAAGAGCATGGGTGTCGAGGCGCGGTCGTACACGGGCAGCCAGGCAGGCATGATCACGGATGCGCGGCACGGTTCGGCACGCATC
>JBDTQN010000166.1:0-5842 GCA_039932215.1 Pseudolysinimonas sp.
CGACGGCATTCGTGCTCATCGCCGTGGGTGATAGCGACGTACTCGCGCCCGGTTGCATGGGGCTGTGGTGTGCGGCCGTCGGCGCCATCGTCGTCGCTCGCCGCCGTCGCTGGATCGCGATGGTCGCCCTCGCGTCGGTTGCTGCCGCGCTCGTGGCCACCGCGGTCGCCGCGGGCGCGGGCGTGCGCGAGCCGCCTGCCTTGGCCAAACCGGCCGCGGGATCGCGCTCGATCGAGATTTTGGCGATCGTCACCGGGCGACCGGTAGACGGCCGGGCACGCGCCACCGTGGTCGAGGCCGACGGGGTTGGAGGCCTCGGGGTTCCGGTGCTGCTGTTCGCCGACGTGTCCGGAGCGGGCATCGGCGACGAGCTCGCGGCCCGCGTCACCGTGGTGCGTGCCGACGCGGGGGACGAGGTCGCGTTTCTGGCCTTCGCTCGCGACGAAGTGCGCGTCGATCGTCCCGCGCAGGGCGTGCTCGCCGCCGCAGGGGAACTGCGTGACCGCTTCGCGGCGATCGCGGCCGGGCTGCCGCCCCCCGGAGCAGGACTGCTGCCCGGCCTCGCGATCGGCGACACCTCTGCCGTCGGCGCCGAGCTCGATGCTGACATGAAGACCAGTTCACTCAGCCACCTCACCGCCGTGTCGGGATCGAACTGCGCGGTGGTCGTCGGTCTGGTGTTCGTCGTGGCCGCCGCCGCCGGGCTCTCCCGATGGGCGCGGGTGGGTGTCGCCGGGGTGGCCCTGGCCGGGTTCGTGATTCTCGTGACACCCGAACCGAGCGTCGTGAGAGCCGCCGCGATGGCGGCCATCGCGCTGGGAGCCCTCGCGGTCTCACGTCCCGGTCGCGGCATCCCCTTGCTCTGCGTTGCGGTGCTCGGGCTACTCGTGCTCGACCCGTGGCTCGCGCGCAGTTTCGGGTTCGCATTGAGCGTGCTTGCCACCGCCGGGTTGCTGTGTCTCGCCGCTCCGCTGGCTCGTGCCTTCGGCCGCGTCGTACCCGGATGGATTGCGTTGCTGCTCGCCGTGCCGCTGGCCGCGCAACTGGCTTGTCAGCCTGTGCTGTTGTTGCTCGACCCGGCGCTGCCGCTGTACGGCGTGATCGCGAATGTGCTCGCTGAGCCGGCGGCACCTGTCGCCACCGTCATCGGGCTCGTGGCGTGCCTGCTCGCGACGTTCGTGCCACCGCTGGCGGTGCCCGTCGCGTGGATCGCCTGGGTGCCGGCGGCATGGATCGCCGCGGTCGCGCGGTTCACGGCCGATCTGCCCGGCGCCCGCAGCCCATGGCCGGTCGGGCCGCTCGGCGTGACGCTCCTGGTCTTCATCAGCCTGGCGGGAGTGGTGCTGGTGCTGGGCTCGCGACGACGCGGATTGATGATGATCGCGCGATCTGTACTGCTCGTTGCTGTCGTCGCGTATTCCGCGACGCTCGCCGGAACACGGGTCGTCACGGACCTCGGGCGTCCGGCGGATTGGCAGATCGCCCTGTGCGATGTCGGGCAAGGAGACGCCGCGGTGATCCGCGATTCGGGGGTTGTCGCCGTCATCGACACCGGACCAGAGCCGGCGCGCCTCACCGCGTGCCTCGAACAACTCGGCATCGACCGGATCCAGTTGCTGGTGCTGACTCACTACGACCTCGATCACGTAGGCGGGGTCGACGCGGTGATAGGTCGCGTGGACCGCGCCCTCATCGGGCCGGCGTCCGACCCGGGAGACGAGGCGATCGCCGAGGCACTGGCTCAGGCGGGCGCCGAGGTCGAGCAGGTCACTCGTGGGGAGCAGGGCACCATCGGGCGGCTGGCCTGGCGTGTCATCTGGCCTCCGCCGCGCGGAGTCGAGCCCGGCAACCCGGCGAGCGTCACGGTTCAGGTACAGCCGTCAGTCGGCTGCTCCTGCCTGTCGGGCGTGTTCCTGGGCGACCTCGGCGAGGAATCGCAGATCCGATTGCTCGCGGCCGATCCGCCCGGCCATCTCGACGTCGTCAAGGTCGCACACCACGGCTCCGCCGACCAGGCGGCGGCACTCTACGAGAACGTCCATGCGACGGTCGGGCTCATCGGCGTGGGAGCCGACAACGACTACGGTCACCCGACGGACGCCCTCCTCGGCATCCTCGCGGCCGTCGGTACGGAGCCGTACCGCACCGATCGTGACGGCCTCATCCTTGTCGCGCCCGGCGACAGACCCGGCGAACTACGAGTCTGGACCGAGCGCGGAGGGTGATGACCGGGGTCGGGCGGTGTCATGCCCGGCGCGTAGTCTGAGAGCGAGAAAAGGATGGTGATGGCGGCACCCGCGAAGCGCACGACGGCGACGAAAGTCGCCATCCCGCAACTGTCGTGGGATGCGGTGCGTCCCGCCCCGGTCGTCCTGGTCAGCGGAACCGAGACGGTGCTCGCCGATCGCGCCATCCGGCTGTTGCGCGACATCCTCAGAGCCGAAGACCCCACCCTCGAGATCGCCGAACTCGACGCCGCCAACTACGCCCCCGGCGAGCTGCTCACGCACGCCAGCCCGAGCCTCTTCGGCGAACCGCGGTTCATCCGCGTCGACAGCGTCGAGAAAACCAGCGACGCGTTCCTCGACGAAGTGCTCGGCTACCTCGAGGCCCCCGCCGAAGACACCTACCTGGTGCTACGGCATGCGGGCGGGGTCCGCGGCAAGAAGCTGCTCGACGCCCTGCGCGGGGGAGCGGCGGGCGGCATCGAGATCGTCTGCGCCGAACTCAAACGCGACAGCGACAAGCTCGATTTCGTCCACGCAGAGTTCGCCTCGGCACGGCGACGCGCGACGCCCGGTGCGCAACGCGCCCTGGTATCCGCCTTCTCCGAAGACCTCGCCGAACTCGCCGCCGCATGCAGGCAACTCCTCGCCGACACCGATGACGAGATCACCGAGCAGGTCGTTGCCCGCTACTACGGCGGGCGGGTCGAAGCGAACGCGTTCGCCGTCGCCGACGCTGCGATCGCCGGCCGCCACGGCGAGGCGCTCGGTCTGCTGCGACACGCCCTCGCATCCGGAGCAGACCCCGTGCCGATGATCGCCGCCATCGCCAGCAAGATCCGCACCATGGCAAAGCTCGCCGGCGCTCGCGGCGGTTCGGGCGAACTCGCGCAGCGGTTCGGCCTCGCACCGTGGCAGGTCGATCGTGCGCGGCGCGACCTGCAGGGCTGGACCGATGCCGGCCTCGGCCGCGCCATCGAAGCCCTCGCCGACACCGACGCGCAGGTGAAAGGCGGCGGTCGCGACCCCGTCTACGCTCTCGAGCGCCTCGTCGAAACCCTCAGCGCCCGCGGCTGACGCCGAACATGACTGAACCCCCCGGCGCTGGCGCGCGGCGGGGGGTTCAACGAGCGACCTGAGTCGCGACGTGAATTACAGCGCGGCGACCTGCTTGGCGATGGCGCTCTTGCGGTTCGCGGCGTTGTTGGCGTGAATGACGCCCTTGCTGGTGGCCTTGTCGAGCTTCGTGGTGGCAACGACGAGGGCCGCGGCGGCCTTCTTCTTGTCGCCGGCCTCGATCGCTTCGCGCGTGCTGCGGATCGCGGTCTTCAGCTCGCTGCGGACAGCCTTGTTGCGGTCCTGAGCCTTCTTGTTGGTGCCGATGCGCTTGATCTGCGACTTGATATTCGCCATGCGTGCGTGTCCTTCGTGTTGATGCGTCGAGTGGATTGATGCCGACGCGGCTGCTTCTGATGAACACAGAAGGAACGCTGATCGGCGAATCGCGTGGTGGGAAACCACACGCAAAACCAAGGGTCTACGTTACCAGGTCAGGGGCCGCGGCGGAATGCGGCCGCCTCAGAATCCGACAGGGCCCAGTCGATGCGACGCAACGACGCCTCGGACAGGGCCGGTTCGAGCTCGTGCAGCCGCTCTCTGTGCACCCAGCGCGCCTCGGTCGCCTCACCATCGGCCGGGTACGGGTCGCCCGAGACCCAGCGACACCGCACGACTACGACGAGGAACTGCGACCTGTCTCCGTTGTCGTACTCGACGGCGGCGCTGACGTCGACGCCGGCGATCCGCTCGACCTCGACGACGACGCCGGCCTCTTCGAGCACCTCGCGCTCGGCAGTGTCGGCGGGATGCTCGCCGGGCTCGATGATGCCGGCGACGCTGGCCCACCGGCCGTTGTCGGTGCGCTTGATCATCAGCAGCTCGTCACCGCGCACAACGACGGCAGTGACCCCCGACAGCCACAGTGGCAACGTGCCGACGTGCTCACGCAACTCCAGGATGAACGGCGGGGTCGGCATCCGTCCACGTTAGCCTGGACGATATGCGACGGATCGTCATCGCCGGGGCACACGGTTTCATGGGCACCCGTTTCACCGAGCTGTACCGAGCCGCGGGCGACGCCGTCACGACGGTCGGACGCCGCGACGCCGACGCGGTCTGGGGCGACACCGCCGCGATCGCACGACTGGTCGACGGCGCCGACGTACTGGTGAACCTCGCCGGCAAGAGCGTCAACTGCCGGTATAACGAGCGCAACAAGGCCGAAATCTTTCGCTCACGGCTTGAGACGACCGCTGAGCTCGGCAGGGCAGTCGCCACGGTCGACGCACGCCCGCCGCTCTGGCTCAACTCCAGCACCGCGACGATCTACCGTCATGCCGACGATCGTCCGCAGACCGAGGAGGACGGCGAACTCGGCACCGGGTTCTCGGTGGAGGTCGCCACCAGATGGGAGAAGACGTTCTTCGACGCCGCCCGCGACGGCGTGCGTCAGGTCGCGATGCGCACCGCGATCACCCTCGGGGACGGCTCCGCGCTCACCCCGTTGGTGGGCCTCACCCGACTCGGCGTCGGTGGCCCGCAACTCGGAGGAAAAAGCGGGGGAGGAAACCAGCACTTCAGCTGGGTGCACCTCGACGACGTGTTCCGCGCTATGCGATTCTTCGAGACCTCCGACCTCGACGGTGCGATCAACATCACCAGCCCGAATCCGTCGACGAATCGCGAGGTGATGGCGACTCTGCGGCGTGTCCTCGGGGTGCCCATCGGCATCCCGTTGCCGCGATTCGCGCTCGAACTCGGCGCCTTCGCCATCCGAACCGAGACCGAGTTGATCTTGAAGAGCCGGTGGGTGCTGCCGACGCGTCTTCTCGATGCCGGGTTCGTCTTCGATTACCCCGATCTCGAAGGCGCGCTGCGACAGATCCTGAAGCGTGAGATCTCCCCCGTGCGTTCGGGGGGTTAGCCAGATGGGCTGCAGGCCACCCGGTTTCTAGCCTGAAACCATGACAAACGCAGCCTCCACCACCAAGAAGCCCGTCGCTCCTGCGGCGGAGACCACCACCATCCTCGTCCCCGCCGACCCGGCCCCGGTCGCCGCCGTGAACGGGTTCAGCATCACCGCACTCGTGCTCGGCATCACCGGCATCGCCCTCGGTCAGGGCCTCCTCTCGATCGGCGCGATCGTCTTCGGATTTGTCGCCCGCTCGAAGGAGCCCCAGGCCCGCCTCATGGCCAACTGGGGCCTCGTCCTCGGTTTCGTCGGAACCTTCGGCGGCCTCCTGCTCACCATCTGGGGTATCGCGGCGTTCGCGCCGTTCGCCCTCTGGGCGGGCGCGCTCGGCATGTACTTCTAGAACCAACGCGAAGGGCCGTGGTCGTGGACCGCGGCCCTTCGCCATGCGTGGGAGGATGGGTCGTCATGTCTCCGCGCGCTCTGCAGTCCCTCGCCCCGGCTGCCACCGACCCGTCGCGCATCCGAAACTTCTGCATCATCGCGCACATCGACCACGGCAAATCGACCCTGGCCGACCGCATGCTCTCGATCACCGGCGTCGTCAGCGACCGCGACATGCGCGCCCAGTACCTCGACCGCATGG
>JBDTQN010000167.1:0-5841 GCA_039932215.1 Pseudolysinimonas sp.
GGCGATCGGATGGCCCGCGAGGCCAAAGCCGCCGACGAACACTGTGGCGCCGTCCGGCACGCCGACGAGCGCGTCAGCGACAGACTCGACAACCTTCGAGAGCATGGGCAGGTCCCTTGTTGTGCGCGATGCGAACGATTGTTCGTCAGGCGATACTTTTGATCCTACCGGTCGTGACTCTCGAGCGGCCAGCCGGTATAGGCCTCCGCCAGATATTGACTGCCGGCGCGCGACCCGACGACCGAATACAACTCACCCATCCGTCGGTGCCGATCGAAGTCGCTGGAGTCCGGGGCCGCGTGCAACATGCTGGTCATCCACCACGAGAAGTGCTGAGCCTTCCAGATGCGCTTCGACGCGGTCTGCGCGTAACCATCGATAAGGGTTCGCGAGCCGGTGGCGAAGAACTCTTGCAGGGCGTCGTTCACAAGCACGACATCCGCGATGGCGAGGTTCATGCCCTTCGCTCCGGTTGGCGGCACGGTGTGGGCGGCGTCACCGATGAGTAAGACGTTTGCGCGCTGCAACTCGTTCGCGACGAAACTGCGGAAGCGCAGAACATCGCGTTGAAAGATCGGGCCCTCGTGAAGGCTGATCCCCGAGACGCGGGTCTGCAGCGTGTCCCAGATCTCGGTGTCGCTGATCGAGTCGGGATCCATCGCCGGGTCACACTGGAAGTACATGCGCTGCACGGTCGCGCTGCGCTGACTGATGAGAGCGAAGCCCTGGTCCGACGCGCTGTAGATGAGTTCGGGCGCGCTCGGCGGCGCCTCCGCCAGGATGCCGAACCACGCGAACGGGTACTCGCGAAAGAAACCGCCGCCGCGCGTACCGGATACCTCGGCGCGAGCGACACCGCGGGATCCATCGGCTCCGATCACGAAATCCGCGACGATCTCGAAGCTCTCGTCGTCGGGGTCGGTGCCGATCACGCCGGGGGTGGCTGAGTCGGGGGTGACAATGCCGGAGGCGGTCCAGCCAAATCGCACATCGCCGCCATCGGTGAGCCGGGTCGCGATCAGGTCTTTCAGCACCTCGTGCTGCGGGTAGAGCCAGACCGCGCGGTCGACGAGGTCGGCGAAGTCGATGCGGTGCCCGTTGCCGCCGAAGCGCAGCTCGATGCCATCGTGGCGGTGGCCGTCGGTGAGCACGCGATCCGAGGCCCCGGTCTCGGTGAGCGCTTCGACGGTGCCTTGCTCGAGGATGCCGGCGCGGATCGTTTTCTCGATGTCGTCACGCGACCGGTCGTCGACGACGATCGAGTCGATGCCGGCTCGATGCAGCAGGTGTGAGAGAAAGAGACCGGCGGGGCCGGCTCCGACGATGCCGACTTGGGTGCGCGACGTTGCGGTCATGGGTCGAGTTTCGGGATGCCGAGGCCGGGCGGGAGAACTATCCCATTGAACGGGATGCGAAGGGTGACGTCGTGAGGGCCTGGCCGATACCCGTGGCGGCGCGTTGCAGGACCGCGACCACGGCATCCGGAGTCTCGCTGGATCTCGGAACCACCACTCCGAGCGCGGCGACCATGGCGGAACCGTCGCGCACCGGGACTGCGATCCCGGTGGACACGACCTCGATCGAGCCGGGCGCATACGCGTACCCGAGTCGCCGCACTTCGCTCAGTCGACGTCGCAGCGTCGCGGCGTCGGTGATGGTCTCTTCGGAGACCCGCGTGAGCGGCCCGGCCAGGTAGCGCTCTTGCGCCGCCGCGGGCGCGTGGGCCAGCAGCACCAGGCCCGACGATGACGCGTGCAGGGGCAGGCGTCCGGCAATGCGGGTGATGTTGGCACCGGCGTTGGGGGCCGACAGCCGCTCGAGGAACAGCACCTCGTCGTGCTCGAGCACACCGAGCTGGGTGTGTTCGCGCACGACCGCCTGCACCTCTTCCATGAACGGGAGTGCGAGTTGACGCAGCCGCAGGGCGTGGGATCCGCGGGTGGTCAGCTCCCACAGCCGCATGCCGATGCGCACCGAGCCTTCCTGGTCGCGTTCGAGCAGACCCTGCGCGACCAGGTCGGCGACGAGACGATGCGCGGTTGACCGGGGCAGGCCGGCGCGGGTGGCGATCTCGGCCGCGGTCTGCGATGTGCGCGCGCTGTCGAAGGTGTCGATCACGCGCACGACGCGCGCGATGACGGAGTCGCCCGAGCGAGAGTTAGCCATCCGTCAGGTCGCGCAGCAGGCCGATGCCGTGGTTGGCGGCGGGGACGCCGACGTAGAGACCGACCTGCAGGATGATCTCGCGCAGCTCTTCGCGGGTCAGCCCGTTGCGCAGCGCGGCCCGCAGGTGCATCGGCACCTCTTCCCAGTAGCCGGCGCTCATCAGCGCGCTCAGCACCACGATGCTGCGCGAGCGGCGATCGAGCCCCGGCCTCGACCAGATGTCGCCCCAGGCGACCCGTGTCACGTACTCCTGGAAGTCGGCGGTGTCGGGTGTGATCGCCGCCGTCGCCCGATCGACGTGCTCGTCGCCGAGCACCTCGCGGCGCACCTTCATGCCCTGCTCGCGGCGGGTCGCGTCTGTCTGGTTGGCGTCGGTTGATTTGGCGTCGGGCGATTCGGCGTCGGTCATGGGTTGCTCATCTCTTCGGTCAGGATGCCGGCGACCGTCGCGGGGTGCTCAACCGCCGCGAGGTGGCTGGCCTCGGCGATCACATGCAGGGTGCCGTCGTGGGCGGCGTCGACGGTCGCCCGCGCCTCGTCGAGCGGGATGATCGGGTCGCTGTCACCCACGATCAGGTGGAACGGCATCCGCAATTCTGCGACGCGGTCGCGCAGGTCGGTCTCGCGCAGCGCGTCGACGCAGAGCGCGTAACTCTCGTCGTCGATGTCGAGGAGTCCGTGGAGCACCCGCGACGCGACCTCGGGTTCGCGTTCGAGGAACGCGGGCGTGAACCAGCGGCCCGCGGTCGCCGTGACGAGGGAGGGGGTGCCCATGGCCCGCACGTCGGCGGAACGCTGCAGCCAGCCATCTGCGGTGCCGATCTTGGGCAGCGAACAGATCATCGCGAGATCGGTGAGGCGCTTCGGCGCGTCGAGCGCCAGCTGCAGCCCGACCACGCCGCCGAGCGAGATGCCGGCGTAGGCGAACTTCGTCACGTCAGCGGCGTCGATCGCGGCCAGCACCCCGGCCGCGAGCTCTTCGATCGTGAACGGGTCGGTCGCCGCGGGGGAGGCGCCGTGGCCGGGCAGGTCCCAGGCGAGCAGGGAATGCGATGGGGCGAGCAACCGGCGTATGCGATCCCAGATCGCCGTCGTCGTGCCGAGGCTAGGGCCGAGAACGAACGGCCTGGCGCCGTCGTGCCCGCCATCCGTCTGGGTCCAGGTCGCGGCGATCACCGGAACTGTCATGCGAGGGCCTCCCGTGCTGCTGCGATCAGGCGCGTCGTCAGAGCGTCGGCCTCGCCGACGTAGTCGGCGGGAGTCGCGGCGCCGCCGTACTTTGCGGCCTCGCTCACCAACTGCGGCGCGGCGGCCGCCACGTGGGCCGCGATCACGTCGTCATGCACGCGGAGCTCTTGCACGAGCTCGCGACCCGTCGCCGCGGCGCCACCCACGGTGCGCAACAACGTGCGCAGGGTCTGCCATTCCGCGTGCCAGGCACCGTCGGGACGTTCGTCGACGGTGGCCGCATGCAGCTGCGCGGCGAGCGGGGGCACCTGCCGGGCGGCCGCGTTGAGCAGCACCGCACGCACCGGGTTGCCCTTGTGCGGCATCGCGCTCGAGCCGCCGCCGGCGCCGGCGTCGAGTTCGCCGATCTCGCTCCGCGCGAGCAGGGCGACGTTGGCCCCGATCGTGCCGAACGCGTCAGTGAGTTCGGCCAGCGCGTCGGCGAATCGCGTGAGCGGTGCGCGCTGCACGTGCCACGGTGCCGGCGGGACGGGCAATCCGAGTTCGGCAGCGAGGCGCTCGGCGGTCGCGAGCCCTGCGCCCGTTCCGTCGGCGGCGACGAACGAGGCCAGCGTGCCTGAAGCGCCGCCGAGCTGCAGCGGCAGGGCGGCGGCGGCGATCCGGACGGACGCGGACGCCGCGGCGACCCCGTACGCCCAGCCGGCCAGCTTCATCCCCAGGGTGATCGGGGTGCTGTGCTGCGTGAGGGTGCGTCCGGTCATGACGGTCGCGCGATGGGCGTCGGCGAGTTCGCAGAGCCGCGCGGCGGCAGCCTGTGCGTCGGCCGTGATCAGGCCCGCGGCATCTCGCGCCATCAGCACGAGGGCGGTGTCGAGCGCGTCTTGGCTCGTCGCGCCGCGGTGCAGCCACGCGGCATCGTCGTCGCTGAGGCGCGAGCGCAGCAGCGCCAGCAGCGGGATGACCGGGTTGCCGTCGGCGCGCGCACCGTCGAGCAGCTGCGTCGGCTGGATGCCGCGCGCCGCTTCGAGAATGCGCTGCGCGACCCCGTTCGGCGCGGTCACCGTCGCGAGGCCCACCTCGAATAGCAGGATGCCCGCCAGCACCGAGGAGTCGCCCGTCGCTGTGGCGATCGGCCGCCCCGCCCAGCCCGGCGACAGCAGCCCGACGTCGGCGCTGTCGTGGTGGGCGGCGCTGTTCTGCACGGCGGAGGTGTCGTCAGCTGAAGGCAAGGAACACCGTCTCTGCCTCGCCCTGCAGCCGGATGTCGCGGGTCAGCCGGGCCGGTCCCGATCGCTCGGCGACCAGGGTGGCGCGGCGCTCCGGATCGAGGCGTGAGAGGAGCGGGTCGGTCGCAAGCGAGTCGCCCGGCAGATAAATGCGCGTGTCGAGCACGGCGAGGAGTCCTCGTGCGAACACCTTCACCGCGAAGAAAGCCGCGGCGCCCTCGCGCAGCGGTGCCGGCTCGAGCGTGGTGAACGCGTACCAGCCGTCGGGGTCGGTCTCGCAGCGCCCGAATCCGCTGAAGCTCCCGGGCCGCCGCGCGCGCGACCCGGTCTCGCTCACGATGGCCCCTGCGGCATCCGGCTGCCAGATCTCGATGAGCGCATCGGGCACCGGATCGCCCGCCCCATCGAGCACCCGGCCGTCGAGCACGATCGCACCTGGTGTGCCGGGGGTTACCAGCTGGCGGTCACCGGGATAGACGAGACCGTCGCGGAAGAACGGCCCGACCGTCTGATCGGCAGTGGGGAGAATTGTCACTCGTCACCCTCTTCTGGCTCGATCCATGTGCGGCGCGAACCCGTCAGCACGATGTCCCAACGGTAGCCCAGGGCCCACTCCGGGGAGGTGAGGTCGTGGTCGTAGGCGGCGATGAGCCCGTCGCGTGCCGCCTGTGAAGGGATGGACTGGAAGATCGGATCGAGCGGCATCAGCGGATCGCCGGGGAAGTACATCTGCGTCACGAGCCGCTGCGTGAACGCGTCGCCGAACAGTGAGAAGTGGATGTGGGCGGGCCGCCACGCGTTCTCGTGGTTGCGCCACGGGTACGCGCCGGGCTTGATCGTGGTGAAGCGGTAGCGCCCCTCGCCGTCGGTGAGCGTGCGGCCCGCGCCCGTGAAGTGCGGGTCAAGCGGCGCGGGATGCCGGTCGCGTTTGTGGCGATAGCGCCCGGCCGCGTTGGCCTGCCAGACCTCGATCAGCTGGTGGCGCACCGGCCGTCCGTCGCCGTCGAGCACGCGGCCCTCGACCACCATGCGCTCGCCGAGCGGCTCGCCGGTCGACATCGTCGTCAGGTCGGCCTCGGCCTCGCCGACATCGCGCGGGCCGAACGCCGGGCTGCTCAGCTCGATCGTCTCGGGATCGGTGAGCTCGAGGGCCTTGGTGGGATGCCGCATCAAGCTCGAACGGTACGGATCGAAGTCGGTGCTCGGCCGATGCGCCGCCCAATTCGGGTCGCGGGGGAGCGGTTTCGCGCGAATGGCGGCG
>JBDTQN010000168.1:0-5800 GCA_039932215.1 Pseudolysinimonas sp.
ACGCGTTCTATCTGTCGATCCCGCCGAAGTCGTTCCCCCAGGTCACTGAGCAACTGCGCCGATCGGGACTCGCCGAACAGCAGCCGGGCACCTGGCGCCGCGTCGTCATCGAGAAGCCGTTCGGATCGGACCTGAAGACGGCGCGCGAGCTGAACGACGTGGTCGAGAGCGTGTTCCCCCCCGACAGCGTCTTCCGCATCGACCACTACCTCGGCAAAGAGACGGTGCAGAACATCCTCGCGCTGCGCTTCGCCAACCAGCTGTACGAACCCATCTGGAACGCGAACTACGTCGACCACGTGCAGATCACCATGGCCGAAGACATCGGCGTGGGCGGGCGTGCCGGCTACTACGACGGCATCGGTGCGGCGCGTGACGTCATCCAGAACCATCTGCTGCAGCTTCTCGCCCTCACCGCGATGGAAGAGCCGGTGTCGTTCGATGCCGCCGACCTGCGCGCCGAGAAAGAGAAGGTGCTGTCGGCGGTCCACCTCCCCGACGATCTATCGACGGTCACCGCGCGCGGGCAGTACGCGGGCGGCTGGCAGGGCGGCGAGAACGTGCTCGGATTCCTCGACGAAGACGGCATGAGCCCGACGTCGACGACCGAGACGTACGCGGCCATCCGCCTCGACATCAATACCCGTCGCTGGGCTGGCGTGCCGTTCTACCTGCGCGCGGGCAAGCGTCTCGGGCGCCGGGTCACCGAGATCGCCGTCGTCTTCAAGCGGGCGCCCCAGTACCTGTTCGCCGAGAGCCAGACGTCCGCGCTCGGCCAGAATGCGCTCGTCATCCGGGTGCAGCCGGATGAGGGGGTCACTATCCGCTTCGGCTCCAAGGTTCCCGGGGCCGGCATGCAGGTGCGCGACGTGACCATGGACTTCGGATATGGTCACGCGTTCACCGAGGCGAGCCCCGAGGCCTACGAGCGCTTGATCCTCGATGTGCTGCTCGGTGATCCCCCGCTGTTCCCGCGTCACGAAGAGGTGGAACTGAGCTGGAAGATCCTCGACCCCATCGAAGAGTATTGGGCGACGCTCGGCCAGCCCCAGCAGTACAAGCCCGGAACCTGGGGCCCGTCCGACGCCGACGAATTGCTGGCGCGTGACGGAAGAGTCTGGAGACGTCCGTGATCGTCGATCTGCCCGACACCACCACCAGCGCGATCTCGAAGTCGCTGGTGAAGATTCGCGAAGAGAACGGCGTCGTCGCACTGGGTCGCGTGCTGACCCTCGTCATTGCCACCCCGCTCGGTGAAGAAGAAGAGGCCATCGAGGCCGCCAACGACGCCTCGCGCGAGCACCCGATGCGGGTCATCGTGCTGTCGAAGAACTCGACGCCACCGAAAGACGAGGCGCCCCGGCTCGACGCCGAGATCCGCGTGGGCGGCGATGCCGGCGCAAGCGAGGTCATCGTTTTGCGCGCGTACGGGCCCGCGGCCTCCGACGAAGAGGGCCTGGTCACCAGCCTGCTGCTACCGGACGCCCCTGTCGTGGTGTGGTGGCCGAGCACTCACCCCGCCAGCCCTCGCGACTCCGCTCTGGGCAAGATCGCCACCCGGCGCATCACCGATGCGGCAGCCTCCAGCGATCCGCTCGCGACTCTGCAGGCCCTCGGCGCTCACTACTCCTCCGGCGACAGCGACTTCGCGTGGACCCGTCTGACGCTCTGGCGCGCCCAGCTCGCCGCGGTGCTCGATCAGCCGCCCTACGAGCCGGTCACCGGTATCGAGGTGAGCGGGTCGTCCGACTCCCCATCGACAGAACTCTTGGCGGCTTGGTTGCAGCAGCAGCTTCAGGTCGGCGTCGACCTCGACATCACCGACCCGGTCGACGGGATCAGCGGCATCCATGGTGTCACGCTGAAGCGCGGCTCCGGCGCGATCGTGCTCGAACGGCTCATTCCCAACGTCGCCACGCTGCGGCAGCCGGAGCAGCCCGACCACGACATCTCGCTGCCGCGCCGTAGCCTGCGGGACTGCCTCGCAGAGGAGTTGCGTAGGCTCGATCCGGACGACCTCTATGGCGAGGTCATCCGGAACGGCCTCGGTGCACTCGGTACCCCGGCGAAGACGCAGACCCGGGGAACGAAGTGACCAACGAACGACGGGTGCTCGTGCACCCGGACAAGGCGGCGCTGGCCGGCAGCGTTGCCGCCCGCTTCCTCACCAAGATCATCGATGTGCTCGAAGAGCAGGAGCAGGCGAATGTCTGCCTGACCGGCGGCACGATGGGCTCGGCCGTTCTCGAGGCGATCGCCTCGTCTCCCGCGCGCGACAGCGTCGACTGGTCCCGCATCCACTTCTGGTGGAGCGATGAGCGCTACCTGCCCCGCGGCGATGCCGAACGCAACGAGACCCAGTCGCGGGCCGCCCTGCTCGACGGCTTGAAACTGGATGCCGCACAGATCCACGCGCTCCCGGCACCGGGTGAGCAGGCCGACATCGAGGCCGCCGCGCGCGCCTACGAAGAGGAGCTCGCCGCTGCCGCCACCGACGGCGGCCGCTACCCCCTGTTCGACGTGACGTTTCTCGGCGTCGGGCCGGACGGGCACATCGCGTCGCTGTTCCCCGACCACGCCCAGGTCCACGAGACGGAGAGGGTCGTTGTCGCCGAGACCGACTCGCCCAAGCCGCCGCCCGAGCGACTGAGCTTCACCCTGCCCGTCATCAATTCGTCGAACCGGGTCTGGCTCGTGCTGGCCGGCGCCGACAAGGCCAGTGCGCTGGGTCTCGCCCTCGCCGGCGCGAGTCTCGACGACGTTCCGGCGGCAGGCGTCGAAGGGCGCAAGCGCACGGTCTTCTTCGTCGACCGCGAAGCCGCGGCCGAAGTACCCGAGGCGCTGATCGCGCCGTCGTACTACTGGACCTCAGCCCACGACGTGCAGGACTAGCAGCGGACGTGCAGGACTAGCGGCGAGCGTCGGCTACTTGCCTGACATGCCCCCGCGGCGCGCCCGCAGCTGATCGAGGGCCTCGCCCAGCAACTGCTCGGCCTCGGCGTCGGTGCGACGCTCTTTCACGTACGCCAGGTGGGTCTTGTACGGCTCCATCTTGGCCAGCTGCGGGGGGTTGTCCTTGTCGCGGCCCGCAGGCAGACCCGAGTTCGGGCTGTCGATGACCTCGGGGATCTCTTCTGCGGGAAGGTTCGCCGCGAAGAACCGCACCGTCTCGTTGCCGAGCGCGTCCCAGTACGAGATGCTCACGCGGTCGGCGTGGTACCCGCGGTCCTGCTCGCCCATGGGGCCGGACCCGACGCGGGATCCACGAATTGCGCTGCCACCAGATGCCATGAGAGGTCCTTACGGAGTGAACTTGATGATGAGGCCCAGCACGATGATGCAGGCGACCCACACCAGGCCCAGGATGACGGTGATGCGGTTCAGGTTGCGCTCAGCGACGCCCGAGGCGCCCAGGTTCGAGGTGACGCCGCCGCCGAACATGTCGGAGAGGCCGCCGCCGCGCCCGCGGTGCAGAAGGATGAGCAGGGTCAGCAGGAGGCTCGTGATGCCGAGCAGCACCTGCACGATGACCTGGAGAATCTCCACGGGTGGGAAGCCTTTCGAAGTGGAACTTACCGAGTATAAGCGGGTGCTCAGGTTCCGACGTGCTTCTGGAAGCGCACGATGCTCGAGAACTCGTCGATCTGCAGGCTCGCCCCGCCGACCAACGCACCGTCGACATCCGTCTCGCGCATGAAACCGGCGATGTTTGCCGCCTTCACGGAGCCGCCATAGAGGATGCGGGTCGCCGCCGCCGCCTCGTCGCCGAGCACCTCGGCGATCGTCGCCCGCAGCGCCGCGCACACCTGCTGCGCCTGTTCGCTGGTCGCCGCCTGGCCGGAGCCGATGGCCCAGACCGGTTCGTAGGCGACCACGATCTCGCTGCCCTTCTTCACGCCGCCCAGAGCCACGCGCAACTGCGCGACGGGAACGGCGCTCGGGCCATGGGTCTCGAGATCTTCGGCCGTCTCGCCCACGCAGATGATCGGGACGACGCCGTGACGATGGGCCGCCGCGACCTTCTCGGCGATCGCCTCGTCGGTCTCGCCGTGGTACTGCCGGCGTTCGGAGTGCCCGATGATCACGTAGCTGCAGTCGAGGGCAGAGAGGAAGGCGCCCGAGATCTCGCCGGTGTATGCGCCGTCGTCGTGGGCCGACAGGTCTTGTCCGCCGAACTTGACGGGCAGGTCATCAGCGTTCACCAGCGTCTGCACGCTGCGCAGGTCGGTGAAGGGCGGGAACACCGCCACCTCGACCGCGCCGAAGTCGTGCCGAGCGTCTTTCAACGTCCACGACAGCTTCTGCACGAAGGCGATCGACTGCAGGTGGTCGAGATTCATCTTCCAGTTTCCCGCGATGAGCGGGGTTCTGCCATCGTTCACGCTTGCCATCCGAGGACCTCCAGTCCGGGAAGCTTCTTACCTTCGAGGAACTCGAGGCTCGCCCCACCGCCGGTGGAGACATGGCCGAACTGGTCGTCGCTGAAACCGAGCTGCCGGATGGCCGCTGCCGAGTCGCCGCCCCCAACGACACCCAGCCCGCTCACCTTGGTGAGCGCCTCGGCGACAGCCTTCGTGCCTGCCGCGAACGGCGCCAGCTCGAAGACGCCCATCGGGCCGTTCCAGAACACGGTGGTCGAACTCGCGATCAGCTCGGCGAAATGCGCGGCCGTGTCCGGTCCGATGTCGAGCCCGAGGCCGTCGTTGCCGAACTCGGTGTCTTCGATCGCGTCGATCAGGGCCACGGTGTGCGCGGCACCCGCCGAGAACGACGCGGCGACGACGACATCGGTCGGAAGCACCAGCTCGACGCCGCGATCCGCCGCCTCGCCGATGTAGCGCCGCGCCTCGGACAGGCCGTCGGGGTCGAGCAGACTCTTGCCGATCGGGTAGCCCTGGGCCTTGAGGAACGTGAAGAGCATTCCGCCGCCGATCAGCAAGCGGTCGACCTTCGGCAGCAGCGCGTCGATGACGCCCAGCTTGTCGCTGACCTTCGAGCCGCCGAGCACCACGGTGTAGGGCTTCGCCGGGTCTTTCGTGAGCCTCTCGAGCACACCGAGCTCGGTCTCGACGAGCAGTCCGGCCGCGCTCGGAAGAGCCTGCGCGAGCTCGTACACGCTCGCCTGCTTACGGTGCACCACCCCGAACCCGTCAGACACGACGACGTCGCCGTGCGTCGCAAGCTCGGCGGCGAACGCCTCGCGCTCCCCCGCGTCTTTCGACGTCTCGCGCGGGTCGAAGCGCAGGTTCTCGAGCAGCGTGACACGCGCGTCACCGGGAGTCGGGAACGCCACGTCTTCGCCGAGCAACTCGCCCAGACGCGCGGCGACCGGCTTCAGCGAGAACTGCGCGTCGGGCTTGCCCTCGGGCCTGCCCAGGTGCGACATCGCGACCACCTTGGCCCCGGCATCCAGCAGCGCCTTGATCGTCGGGACGGATGCGCGAACGCGCCCGTCATCGGTGATCTCGCCGTCTTTCAGCGGGACGTTGAGGTCGCACCGCAGCAGGACCGTCTTGCCGTCGAGATCGCCGAGCGACCCGATGGTTCGTAACATTTCGAGGCGTCCGAGCCGGGGGGATCAGAGCTTGTCGGCGACGTATTCGGTGATGTCGACGAGGCGGTTCGAGTAGCCCCACTCGTTGTCGTACCACGAGGCCACCTTGACCTGGTCGCCGATCACCTTGGTGAGCTTCGAGTCGAAGATCGACGAGTGCGGGTCACCGGCGATGTCGCTGGAGACGATCTCGTCTTCGGTGTACTTGAGGATGCCCTTGAGCGGACCCTCGGCGGCCTTCTTGTA
>JBDTQN010000169.1:0-5797 GCA_039932215.1 Pseudolysinimonas sp.
AGCACGCGCTTGTAGATGGTCTTGAGCAGAAGGCGGGCGGCGACGGTGTCGAACTGCGGGTCGTCTTTGACGTTCTGCAGGGCGACCTGGATGACCGCCTCGTCGAGCTGCTGGGTGGTGATGCCGTCGAAGAGCGTGAGTTCGAGCTCGGACGCGATCTGCGTCACCCAGGTGATGTTCTCGTCGAGGCCGCGGCTGGCGTGCTCGATCGCGATGTTGATCTTGTTGGCGTCGTAGGGCTCGCGCTCCCCGTTGCGCTTGACGACTGTGATGCTCATATGCCCGTTTGCTCCCTCTGTGCACGCCGAAAAACCGCTGCCTTGGTCGCCCAAAGGGCGATGAAACTGCACTGACTGGCCGCGCGGTTTGATCACTATATATCGGGGTACCGACACCGGTACAACCACTACATGTTGTGGGCGTGTCGTCCACAGAATGTGCATAAGTTCGCGGACTTATGCACAGATTCCACAGGCTGGGGACGAGTCGACGGGCCCAATCTGCCCGGCCCCACCGACATCCGTGGCCGTCACTAGGGTTGGGAAGGCCATGAACAGTTACGTCGACCTGCTGCGCACGCCGGGCGTCGCCCGCATCATCGCGGCGCAGCTCACGGCGCGGTTCCCGAGCGGCATGATCTCACTCGGGTTCCTGCTGCACATGGAGGGGATCTTCGACTCGTACGCCGCCGCCGGCATCGTGCTCGCGGCCACCAGCGTGGGGCAGGCCATCTCCGGCCCGCTGACCAGCCGCCTGATGGGCGTACTCGGAATGCGGCGCGTTCTGGTCACGACGATCGTGGTCTGCGCGGTGGCACTCACCGGCATCGCGCTGCTGCAACTGCCGCTCTGGGGCTACGTGATCCTCGGCGCGATCACCGGGCTCAGCTACCCGCCGGTGCAGCCGGCCGTGCGCACCATCTATCCGAAGATGGTGAACGGCCGCCAGCTCACCCCCCTGTTCTCGCTCGACGCGTCGGCGCAAGAGATCATCTGGATCGCCGGCCCGGTCGTGGTCACGTTCGTCGGCACGCAGGTGTCGACCGTGGCGGGCGTGCTGTTGTCGGTCGTGTTCCTCGTCGGCGGCGGGGCATGGTTCGTGCTCTCGCCCGAAGTCGGGCGCGTCCGCATCCCGCGCAGCAAGCGACCGTTCGGATCGGTGATGACCCGGCCGCCAGTGCTGATCGCCACGATCGTCGGGTTCCTCGTCGTGGGCTCGTGCGCCGCGATCGAGGTGGGAGTCGTCGCCAGCTTCGGCGAGGGCAGCGCCGAATCGGGGTTCGTGCTCGCGATCTGGGCCATCTCGTCGCTGGTCGGCGGGCTCGCGTTCGGTCACATCCCGATCAGCCCGTGGGCTCTGGCACGTCGCGTGTTCGTCATCTTCATCGGCGCGACCCTCGCGATCTTCGCGTTCGAGTTCTGGACGCTCTCGCTCACCCTGGTCGTCGCGGGGCTGTGCCTGGCGCCCGCGCTCGCGGTGATGTTCTCGGCGGTGTCGGCGAGCGTGAAGTTCAGCGATACCGCCGAGGCGTATGGGTGGGTCGGAACCGGGCAGCTGATCGGCGCCGCGGCGGGGTCGGCCGTCGCCGGGTTCCTCATCGATGCGTTGCGCGGCGACGGCTCGAACGGTTCTGGGGGCGCGTTCTGGGCGTCCGCCGGGTTCGCGTTGCTGGCGTTCGCCGTCGCCGCGATCTTCCATCGCGCACTGCCCGACCTGCGCGGGCGCGACGCAAGTCCGATCCCCGACACCGACGCGGTGCCGACCCAGCCGAGCTAGCGCCTAACGAGCTAGGGCCCAACGAGCTAGGGCCCGACAATCAGGGGGCGCAACCCCTGCACGTCGACGGTCGCGCGCTGGACGACATCCTGCGCGACGCCGACCTCGCGCAGGCTGGCGACCAGGTGCGCAAGGGTGCGCGCGAACTGGTCGTCGGTAATGCCGAGCCCCTGGTGCGCGGTCTGCATGTCGCGCCCGGTGTACAGCGACGGCCCACCCAGGGCCTGCAGCAGGAAGGCGCGCTGATGCGCCTTCAGGCGCGACATGTCTGCGCCGTCGAACATGCCGACCAGCGCCGGGTCGGCGATGACTAGCTCATAGAAGAGGTCGACCGCGTCGCGGATCGCCCGCGCGTCGATGGTGTGGTCAGCCACGGTAGTCCCAACGAAGGCACGCCCTGATTCGCACCCTCGGGACCAGCAAAGCACAGAACGCCCGGTCCCCCAAGAAGAGGACCGGGCGTGTCCGGCTGTGGCTAGGGCGTGGATGCTGGCGACCGGTCCAGTGCGCGCCCGGCCAGAACCAGCCCTGCACCGACGATCGCCCACGCTGCCAGCACCAGCCACGGGAACACCGCGTCGGCGTCGGGGAAGTACGAGAGATCGCGGAGCAGAGTCGCGCCCGCTCCCGGCGGGAACCACTGGCCGACCGCGCCCCACGGCGCCGCCAGGAACTCGACCGGTGCCGCCGCCGAGGCAAGCGGCACGGCGAACAGCACGAACGTGACGGCCCCCACCGCGAGTCCGGGCCGCCCGATCAGCGAGGCGAGGCCTCCGACGGTGGCGCCGATCGCGAACATCGCCAGGGCGATGGCCGCAGCGTTGGCGACGTAGGAGCCCTGCAGCACCCCGAGCCAGCCCTGCAGGATGCCGGTGAGTGCTGCGCCCGCGAAGGCGGCATAGAGCGCAAGAGCGACGATTCGGCGAGACTTTCCGACGAGCAGCAGCGTCGTCAGGATCCCACCCAGCAATCCCCCGATGACGAGCGGCAGCACGGCCGACGCGAGCCCGACCCCGCGCTCGTCGGTCGCGGCGAGCGGCACGACATCCGTCACGGTGACCGGTGTCTGCAGTTGCGCCTGGAGCTGCGCCGCGACGCCCGCGAGCGCCTGCGCAGCAACCGGGCTGGCGGCCGACGACGTCAGCACCTCCGGCTGTTGCCCGAGCACGATCGCGCCGTACGCCTCGCGGTGTTCGATCGCGGCCACCGCGGCGTCGCGGTCGTCGACGGTGCTGATGTCGAAGACGCCGTCGGCGTTCTGCTCGATGCCGGCGACGAGCTGGCCGACCTGTGCGGACGGGCCGGATACGGCGATAGGCAGGTCGCGCGGCTCGCTGGTGAGAGCCGGCCAGAGGAACGCGAGCAGGATCACCGACACGGCGACGGTGAGTGCGATGGGGATCGCGACGACGCGCGCCCAGGGAGTGGGGCCGTCTGACGGGGCATGGGTGGACATGTCGACTCCTTTTGTAAAACGAATGTTCGTTCTTTATAATGGACCCGCAACAGGGGTTCGTCAACATAGAGTCGGAACGACATGCCGAAGGTCACCCAGCAGCACCGCGAGCGGCGGCGCGATCAGATCGTCGATGCCGCCCTGCGCTGCTTCGCCTCGAAGGGGTTCCAGCGCACCTCGATGGCCGACATCATCGCCGATTCCGGCTTGTCGGCGGGCGCCATCTACGGCCACTTCGAGGGCAAACAGCAGATCGCTCTCGCGGTCGCGAAGCGCATCCTGGGCAACCGCATGATCGAGTTCGGCGAGCGCCTGCGTACCACCGGTGAGCTGCCCACCCCCAGCGCGATGCTGCGACTCATGATGACCGGCCTGACCGGCGAGGTGCGCGACATCAGCCTGCTCGTGCAGCTCTGGGGCGAAGGCGTCACCGATCCCGAGATGTCGAGCATGATCGGGCCGATCTTCGGCGAGGTCCGCGGGGTGATGGGTCCGTACCTGACGCGCTGGGCGATCGAGCGCCGCGCAATGGCTCCGGATGCCGCGGCGGCCTGGGCAGACGACCTGGTGCCGGTCTTCCTCGGCCTCGGTCAGGGCTACATCATCCAGTCGGCGTTGTTGCCGAGCTTCGATGCCGACAGATACTTCCGCGGGGTGGCCGCGCTCCTCGACGGCCCCGCCACCTCGGGGCAGGGCGCATGACCCCCACCGCGCTGCTCATCCACGGACTCAGCTCGAGCCCCGACGGCTGGTGGCGCGTGCGCGGCTGGCTCGAGGAGGCCGGCTGGCAGACCGAGACCGTCGCGCTGCTCGGCCACGGCGGGCGACCGGCGGCACCGGACTACTCGCTCGACGCCTATGCCGCCGATGTGCGACAGGCGACCAACTCGTACGACCTGGTCGTCGGGCATTCCCTTGGGGGCAGCGTCTCGACCGTGATCGCGGCATCCGACCGGGCCTGGGCGCGACGGCTCGTGTTGCTCGATCCGGTGTGGTTCGTCCCCGACGACGACCTGCCCGCCACGGCTGCCGACCAGGCACGCGAGCTCGAACTGACCGAGCAGACGTTACGTGCCGCGAAACCGCATTGGGACGACCGCGACATCGCGTCGAAGCTCGCCGCGATCGCCGCGGTGGACCCCGGAGCCGTGAAGCGCACCTTCGCCGAGGTCGACCACTGGGATCTGCGGGCGGCGGCCCGTCGCATCCCGACCCCTACCCTGGTGCTGGGCGGCGACCCCGCCGTGTACACGATGCTCGAGCCGAGCGACGGCTACGAGGTGAGCGAGGACGCCGCAGAGATGCAGTACCGTATCGTTCCCGGCGCCGGTCACTCCCCGCACCGGGATGTCCCCGACGCCACACACGAGCTGCTCGTCGAGTGGCTTGATCGATAGGAGAACCATGGAACGCCGACTCATCAGCTCGGGCTCGACCTTCGAAGCTCAGATCGCCTACTCGCGTGCCATCGTCGCCGGCGACTGGGTGTTCGTCTCCGGCACCACCGGCTTCGACTACGCGACCATGACGATCGACGACGACATCGCCGTCCAGACCGAGCAGTGCCTGCGCAACATCGAGGCTGCGCTGAAAGAGGGCGGAGCCTCCTTCGCCGACGTCGTGCGGGTGAACTACGTCCTGCCCGACGCGACACAGTTCGAGGCGTGTTGGCCGGCGATGCGCGACGCGTTCGGCACGTCCCGGCCCGCCGCGATGATGATCGAAGCCGGATTGTCGGACCCCCGCATGAAGATCGAGATCGAAGTCACCGCGCTGAAAGGCTGAACCTCGGGAGGCACCACATGACCGACCTCGAGAAACTCGCCGCCCCCTACCTGGCGAAGCCGGGTGTGGCGTGGGGGCGCATGTTCTCGACCACCGGCCTGAGCGTGCGCGGAAAGATCTTCGCCGTCGTCAACCACGCCGGCAACCTCATGGTCAAGGTGCCCGAGAGCCGGGCCGATGAACTCGAGGCGTCGGGCCAGGCGCGGCGCATGGTGATGCGCGGCCGCGAGATGCGCGAGTGGGTCGAGATGCCGGTGGATCAGGGTGAGGCGGCGTGGCGCGAGCTGGTGTCCGAGGCCTACGCCTACCTCGACGAGATCACGCCGCGCTGATCACCCAACTGCGCTGATCACCGACCTGCGCTGATCACCAATGCGGGTGCACCGAGGCGCGCAGGCGCCGGTCGTACAGGTCACGCACCGCGGCGGTGAACTCCGGCCCGAGGTCGGGCACGGCCGCAGCTGCCGCGTTCGCGACCGCTTGCTGCGCGTTGCGGGCTCCGGGAATGACGGTCGTGACGCCGGACAGCTGACACACCCAGGCCAGCGCGGCGGTGGCTGGCTCGAGCCCGACGCCGGCGGCGAGCGCGGAGAACTCCCGCGCCGCCTCGACCCCTTCGTCGAAGTCGACGCCCGAGAACGTCTCGCCGCGGTCGAACGCCTCCCCGTTGCGGTTGTAGCTGCGGTGGTCGTTCTGGCCGAACGCGGTCTCGTGGGTGTACCGACCGGTCAGCAGACCACTGGCGAGCGGGACCCGCGCGATGATGGCGACCCCGGCATC
>JBDTQN010000170.1:0-5788 GCA_039932215.1 Pseudolysinimonas sp.
TCAAGCTGACCGCCGAACTGCAGGCCCGGCGCCGGCTCGGCCTGACGGCGACGCTGGTGCGCGAAGACGGCCGCGAGTCCGACGTGTTCTCGCTCATCGGCCCGAAGCGCTTCGATGCCCCCTGGAAAGAGATCGAGGCTCAAGGCTTCATCTCCCCGGCATCCTGCTATGAGGTGCGCATCGACCTGCCCGACGACGAGCGGCTCGAGTACGCGGCGAGCGCCGACGACGAGCGGTACCGCCTCGCGGCGACGGCTCCGGCGAAGATGCAGGTCGTCAAAGACCTGGTCGCCAAGCACGAGGGCGAGCGCATCCTGGTGATCGGGCAGTACCTCGACCAGATCGACGAGCTCGCACTCGCGCTGAACGCCCCGAAGCTCACCGGCGCGACGCCCATCGACGAGCGGGAGCGGCTCTACGACGAGTTCCGCGACGGACGCACCAAGGTGCTCGTCGTGAGCAAGGTCGCCAACTTCTCGGTCGACCTGCCCGAGGCGACCGTCGCCATCCAGGTCTCGGGGTCGTTCGGTTCCCGGCAGGAGGAGGCCCAGCGCCTCGGCCGCCTGCTGCGCCCGAAAGAGAGCGGCCTGCCCGCCAACTTCTACACGCTGGTCGCGCGCGACACGGTCGACCAGGACTTCGCGCAGAACCGGCAGCGCTTTCTCGCCGAGCAGGGCTACTCATACACGATCCTCGACGCTCATTCGCTGGAGACCGCCGCGTAGTCGGTAGCGCTCGACAGAATGGATGCCATGGGCATCGTCAAGAGCGACCTCGGCATCTCGGTCGACGGCTTCGTCGCCGGCACCGACCAGAGCCTCGACTTTCCGATCGGTAAGACGGCAGACGGGGTGCCGGCGCACACGGTGCTGCACCGCTGGATGTTCGAGGCCGAAGCCGAGAACCAGGCCGAGGCCGACGCCATCGTCGACGCGGGCGCGTTCATCATGGGCCGCAACATGTTCGGCCCCGATCGCGGCGAATGGGACGTCAGCTGGACGGGCTGGTGGGGCGACGACCCGCCGTATCACGGCCCGGTCTTCGTGCTGGGCCACCGGCCCCGGCCCCCGCTCGAGCTGCAGGGCGGCACGACGTTCCATTTCGTGACCGACGGCATCGAGTCGGCGATGCGTCAGGCCGGCGAGGCTGCGGGCGACTGCGACATCTCGATCGCCGGCGGGGCGTCGACGGTGAATCAGTTCCTCGCCGCCGGGCTGATCGATGAGCTGCGGCTGCACATCGCGCCGCTCACTCTCGGCGCCGGCGAGCGCCTGTTCGACGGGGTGGCGCCGTTGAACCTCGAGACGGTGTCGTCGCGCAGCACGTCGCTGGTGACGCATGTGGTGTACCGGATACCGCGGTGACCGCGTTCACGATCGACATCCGGCAGGCAGAGCTCGACGACCTGCGCGCTCGCCTGCTCGCGACCCGGTGGCCCGACGCCGTCGTCGACGACTGGTCGCAGGGCACCGCGCCGGGCGACCTGCGCCGGCTCATCGACTACTGGGCGCAAGAGTTCGACTGGCGCGCGGCCGAGGCACGGCTCAACGCGTTCGAACAGGTCAAGATCGACGGGGTGCACGCGCTGCGCGTCGGCACGCGCGGCGCGACACCGCTGCTGCTCATCCACGGCTGGCCCGACGGCTTCGTCCGGTTCGAGCGTGCGATCCCGTATCTGGCCGAGCGCTTCGAGCTCGTGATCCCCAGCATCCCAGGCTACGGGTTCAGCGACCGGCCCGACGTCGGGCTGGGCCCCGCTGGGGTCGCCCGGCACCTCGCGCACCTGATGACCTCGCTCGGGTTCGACCGGTTCGGCGTGCATGGCGCCGACATCGGATCGCAGATCGCCGAGCAGCTGACCCTGCAGCATCCCGAGCGCGTGATCGGGCTGCACCTGGGCGACGTGCCCCTGCGGCGGCTGCGCGCGCTCCCCGCCGACCAGCTCGACGACGAAGAACGCGCCTGGACGGTCGCGGCGCAACAGTGGGACGTCACCGAGGGCGCGTACGGGCACCAGCAGCGCACCAAGCCGCAGACGCTCGCGGCCGCGCTGAACGACTCCCCCGCCGGCCTGGCGAGCTGGATGCTCGAGAAGTTCCAGAGCTGGACGGACGACGCCGCCTCACTCACGCTCGACGAGTTGTGCACCAATCTGACGATCTACTGGGTCACCCAGACGGCCGGGTCCGCCGGCAGGTACTACTACGACGCGCGAGTCGCGACCGACCTCTCGAGCGACCCGGTCACCGTCCCCACCGGCATCGCTGTCTTCCCGAAAGACCTGCTGCGCGCACCCCGGCACTCCGCCGAGCGCTGGTTCGACATCCAGCGGTTCACCGAGATGCCCGCCGGCGGTCACTTCGGGCCGTGGGAAGAGCCACAGGCGTGGGCGGCCGAGATCACCGCCTTCTTCGATCAGCTCTCAGAGCCTGATCTCGCGCGGGCGTAGCGCAGCAACAGCGTGTCGCCCGAACGCAGGGTCGTCGCCAGGCGCATGCCGCGCGGGGGTGCATCGCCGGTGGCGATGCGCGGGGCGTTTCCGGCTTCGAGCGTGGGCGACACCGTGATGCAGAGCTCGTCAACGGCGTCGGCCGCCAGAAAGCTGCCGAACAGGCTCGGCCCGCCCTCGCACAGGATGCGACGCAGACCCCGAGCGTGCAGCGCCTCGACCGCGAGAGCGGCGTCGACCCGCGATGACCCGGCGACCACGACGTCGGCCACCTCGGCGAACGCCGCCTTGCCGGTCGCGCGCTCGGTGGTGATGATGACCGGGCGCACCGGCGCCTTCGTGAACACCGTGGATGCCGGGTCGAGATCGAGCCGACCCGTCACGATCGCGAACACCGGCTGCCCCCGCCGCGGATTCCTGACGACCATCGGCCCGTAACCCTCGGCCCGCACCGTGCCCGCCCCGACCACCACGACATCCGCCACCCGCCTCAACAGGTCGAAGTAGCGCTTGTCGGCCGGTCCGCCGAGGCCGCCAGACAAACCGTCACGCGTTGCCGCCCCGTCGATGCTCGACACGAAGTTCAGCCGCACGCCGTCGTGGTCCACAGCGTCCATCAACTCGTCGTCGTGCACCTGGTCGGCAGGATCGGGCCACAGCCGGTCGATGCGCGCGGTCATGCGTTCCTCGCCTACACGTTCCGGGTCGGGTGGGTGTTGTGATCGAGGCGCACCGGATCGCGGAACCCGAGGATCGCCTCTGTCATGCGTACCGCATCCACGCTCGGCCGCACGTCGTGCATGCGCACGATGCGGGCGCCCTTCAGAATGCACACCACCATGGCGGCGAGCGAGCCCTCGAGACGCGCGCCCTGCTCGGCGTCGATCGACTCGCCGATGAAGTCCTTGTTCGACACGGCGGCCAGCAGCGGCAGGCCGAGCAACCCGAGCTCGTCGAAACGTCGCGTCAGCTCGAGTGAGTGCAGCGTGTTCTTGTCGAGGTCGTGCCCCGGATCGACGATCAGCCGCTCGCGCGGCACCCCCGCCGCCTCGGCACGCGCGACCCGCTCCTGCAGAAAGGCGATCACCTCGGTGACGACGTCGTCGTACCGGGCGGCCGGCTTCTCGGTGCGCGGCGGCCCGACGCTGTGGGTGATCACCAGTGTCGCGTCGCTGGCCGCGACGACCCCCACCATTTCGGGGTCGCGAAGTCCGCTCGTGTCGTTGATGACCGCGGCACCCGCCTCGATCGCCGCGCGAGCCACCGCCGCCGAATAGGTGTCGACCGAGACGACGACATCGGATGCGGCGGTGATCGCCGCGACGACAGGGACGACCCGCTCGATCTCTTCGTCGACCGTGACCGCAGGGCCACGCCCGAACGGGACGCCGCCGATGTCGACCCAGTCGGCCCCTGCATCCACGGCTGTGAGTGCGGCGGCCACCGCCGCGTCGAGGGCGAACGTCGAGCCGCGGTCGTAGAACGAGTCGGGGGTGCGGTTGATGACCGCCATGACGGCGACCTGGCGGTCGAAGTCGAACTCGCGGCGTCCGATGCGTCGCGAGGTCATAGTCCATGTCTACCCGAGCAACTCGGCGAACCGCACCACAGCCACGACGACGCTCTCAGGAAGCGTTCAGCGAATAGTCAGACACTGGGTGCATGAGTGACGGCCCCAAAATCCTGATCGTCGACGACGAACCGAACATCCGTGACCTCCTGACCACCAGCCTTCGATTCGCCGGCTTCGCGGTACGCGCCGTCGGCAACGGGGCGCAGGCGATCTCGGCCGTCCTCGAAGAAGAGCCCGACCTGATCATCCTCGACGTCATGCTGCCCGACATGAACGGGTTCGGCGTCACGAAGCGGCTCCGTGCATCCGGCTACACCGCCCCCATCCTCTTCCTCACCGCCAAAGACGACACCGAAGACAAGATCACCGGTCTCACCGTCGGCGGCGACGACTACGTCACCAAGCCCTTCTCGCTCGACGAGATCGTCGCGCGCATCAAGGCCATCCTGCGTCGCACGATGCAAGACGAAGAAGACGCCGTCATCCGCGCCGGCGAACTCACCATGGACCAGGACACGCACGAGGTCACCGTCGGCGTCGAGTCGGTCGAACTGAGCCCCACCGAGTTCAAGCTGCTGCGCTACCTGATGCTCAACCCCAACCGGGTGCTGTCGAAGGCGCAGATCCTCGACCACGTGTGGGAGTACGACTTCAACGGCGACGCCGGCATCGTAGAGAGCTACATCAGCTACCTGCGACGTAAACTCGACCAGCACTCGAACGAGCCGATGATTCAGACAAAGCGCGGATTCGGGTACATGCTCAAGGCCGCCAAGGTCTAGTCCGTTTTCCATCCCCACCCGGAGGCCTGCGATGTCGATGCACGCCTCGTTCGACCGGTGGTGGAACGGCATCTCGCTGCGCGCCAAGATCACCGGCGTGACGGTGCTGCTGCTCACCTTCGGCCTCACCGTCGCCGGCGCCGGAACGATGACCGTGCTGCGCACCTACCTGCTCGAGCAGACCGACCAGCAGATCGCCGCCGCCTACGAGAAGCTGCCCCCCACCATCGACCTGTCGACCATCGAAGCGTACGGAGATGGCCAGCGGCTCAACCCGTTCTTCCTCGCGGCGGTCGACGCCGACGGCACGATCCTCATCGACAACGTGAGCGTCGAACAGCAGGCACTGCTTCCCGACACGTCGACCCTCGACACCGACTACGTCATGTCGATCCAGCACCAGGCGATCACCCTGTACAACGAGTCGCACAGCACCCAATGGCGGGTGATCCCCTACCCCGCCGAGGTCGAGGGCAGCTCGGCGCCCGCGACGCTGCTCGTGGGCCTGAACATGAACTCCACCAACGGGATCATCGCCCGCTACACGGTGATCTTCCTCGGCTTCGCGGTGGCCGTGGTCGTGTTCGGCGCGGCCACCACCCAGTTGATGGTCACCAGTACCTTCTCGCCGCTGCGGGATGTCGAAGCGACCGCCGCTCGCTTCGCCGCCGGTGACTACAGCCAGCGCCTCGGCGGAGCCACCCCCAACACCGAGGTCGGGCGCCTCAACAGATCGTTGAACACCATGCTCGCGCGCATCGACCGGGCGTTCGCCGACCGCCAGAGGTCTGTCGAGCAGATGCGCCGCTTCGTCGGCGATGCCTCGCACGAACTGCGCACACCCCTGGTCTCGCTGCGCGGCTACGCCGAGTTGTATCGGATGGGGGCGATCCAAGACCCCGACGACGTGGCCCAGGCGATGGACCGCATCGAACGCGAGGCGATCCGGATGGGCGCTCTCGTCGAAGACCTGCTCGAGCTGGC
>JBDTQN010000171.1:0-5765 GCA_039932215.1 Pseudolysinimonas sp.
AAGACGACCCCGAAGATGCCGGCCGCGCGGCCGCGGTTCTTGATAGCGGCGATCAGACCGAGCAGTACGGCGAGCGCGCCGACGACCACACCGGCGATCAACGCGATGAACGCGATGAAGATGAACCCGCCGAGGCCGAGAAGGATCGTGGTGACGTCGAACGTGCCTCCCGACACCGACTGGGCGATGCCGACGGCACCCGCGATGCCGATGCCGAGCAGCACGATGTCGCCGATGAATCCGATCAGACCGAGGATCAGGGCGAAGACGCCCAGAGCCTTGCTCTTGGGGCGCGCGGTCTCGGTGACCACCACGGGGGCGGCGGGGGCGGCCGTGGTGGCCGGGGGAGCGGGCGTGTCGGCAGGCGTCAGGTCGGTCATGCCCTCGACTTTAGGGGCTATTCGACCGGCGCGGGAGTCTGCTCGCTGGCCTTCTCGATCTCGCTGCGCACGGCATCCATGTCGAGCGCGCGCACCTGGCCGATGAGGTCGTCGAGCGCGGGTCGGGGGAGGGCGCCGGCCTGCGAGAAGACGCCGATGCCGTCGCGGAAGATCATGAGCGTCGGGATCGACTGAATGCGCATGGCGCGGGCGAGGTCTTGCTGCGCCTCGGTGTCGACCTTGGCGAACGTGATGTCGGTGTTGTCTTCTGCCGCGGCACCGTAGACAGGGGCGAACGCGAGACACGGACCGCACCACGCGGCCCAGAAGTCGACGAGCACGATTCCGCCCTCGAGGATGGTGGACTCGAAGTTCTGCTCGCTCAGTTCGACGGTAGGCATGGTTCCAGGGTAATTGGGTTCGGAAGGCCGCGCTGGCTGGGCATCAACGTTCGCTGACCTTCTTGAGGGACTCGAGCATCGTCTGCCAGTTGCCCCTCGAATGCTCGGCGGCTGCGGCGTCGGTGTTGTTGTCTTGGGTGAGGGTGACATGCGTCGTGGCACCGTCTTCGGCGAGGTCGTACTGCACCTCGTGATAGTTCTCGGGCAGGTCGGCGTCTCCGCCGAGCGGGCTGAAGTGCGTGAGCCGTATGCGGCGCGGTTCATCGAGCTCGACGATCTCGCCCTTGTCTTCGAACGGCTTCCCCTCCCACTCGCCTTCATAGACGATCGGGCTGCCGACCTGCCAGTCGGTGACGACTTCTGAGCCGAACATGACCTCGCCCAGCAGGGCGCTGTCGGTGAGCACGTGCCACACCTGGGCGGCGGGGGCGGCGATGTCGATCTCGGCGACGGCAAGTTCTCTGCGCATTGCTTCAGCCTTGCACTGTGGGCGAATGGTGGGAGGTGTTCCCAGGCGGCGTGGAGGCTGCGGGCTCCGGTGCCGGATCGTGCTGGGAGATCGATCCGGCCCCGGAGGTGTTCCCTCTCACTGAGCCGTTCGGCGCGGAGCCGTGGAGGGTTTGCCCCCTCTTCGCGCACCACCAAGCCCGTATGTCGTTCGGCCGCGCGTTCTTGCCGTCGGACGCCACGGAATACGCGAGCAGCCCGCACCGTTACAGTGGATGTCGATTCAAACGCATGAAAGTAGAGGACATGACCCAGCAGATGCAGTTCGGCATCTTCACGGTGAGCGACATCACCGAAGACCCGACGACCGGTGAGACGCTCAGCGAGGCGCAGAAGATTCAGGACACGCTGACGATCGCGCAGCACGCCGAAGAGGTCGGCCTCGACGTCTTCGCCCTGGGCGAGCATCACAACCCGCCGTTCTGGTCGTCGTCGCCGACGACCACGCTCGCCTATCTGGCAGCCAAGACGACGACGCTGCAACTGACGACATCCACCACTTTGATCACCACGAACGACCCCGTGAAGATCGCCGAGGACTTCGCGATGCTGCAGCACGTGGCGGACGGTCGCGTCGACCTGATGCTCGGGCGCGGCAACACCGGCCCCGTCTACCCGTGGTTCGGGCAGGACATCCGGCAGGGGATCCCGCTCGCGGTCGAGCACTACGCGCTGCTGCGCAAGCTCTGGGATGAAGAGGTCGTCGACTGGCAGGGTCAGTTCCGCACGCCGCTGCAGGGATTCACGTCGACACCGCGACCCCTGGATGGCGTGGCGCCCTTCGTCTGGCACGGCAGCATCCGCTCGCCCGAGATCGCCGAGCAGGCGGCCTACTACGGCGATGGGTTCTTCGCGAACAACATCTTCTGGCCCGCCTCGCACTACCAGCAGCTCATCGGCTACTACCGGCAGCGTTTCGAGCACTATGGGCACGGCACCGCCGCCCAGGCGATCGTCGGGCTCGGCGGGCAGGTTTTCATGCGGGCGAAGTCGCAGGATGCCGTGGCCGAGTTCCGCCCCTACTTCGACAATGCGCCGGTTTATGGTCACGATCCGTCGCTCGAGGACTTCACGGAGCAGACGCCCCTGACGGTCGGCAGCCCGCAGGAGGTCATCGACCGATATGCGGGCATGCGCGAGCTGTTCGGCGACTACCAGCGTCAGCTGTTCCTCATGGATCACGCGGGACTGCCGCTGAAGACGGTGCTCGAGCAGCTCGACATCCTCGGCGGCGAGGTGGTGCCCGTGCTGCGGCGCGAGCTCGCCGTGAACCGCCCGGCCGAGGTGCCCGACGCGCCCACGCACGAAAGCCTGGTCGCCGCGAAGAACGCGAAGGTGTCGGCATGAGCAAGAAGCTCGTCGTCGTCTCGGCGGGGCTGAGTCAGCCGAGTTCGACCCGGCTGCTCGCCGATCGGCTCACCGCCGCAGTAACGGCGCGGGTCGAGACCGACGTCACAGTCATAGAGCTGCGCGACCTGGCGCACGACATCACTAACAACCTGCTGACCGGTTTCGCGGCTCCGAAGCTGCAGGCCGCCATCGATGCGCTCGAGGCCGCCGACGGCGCGATCCTGGTGACGCCGATCTTCACAACGAGCTACAGCGGACTGTTCAAGTCGTTCATCGACGTGCTCGACCCGGAGGCGCTGACCGGCCTTCCGACGCTGATCGCGGCCACGGGAGGCACCGAACGTCACTCGCTGGCGCTCGACTACAGCATCCGTCCGCTGTTCGCGTACCTGCACGCCGTCGTGGTGCCGACCGCCGTGTATGCCGCGTCGAGCGACTGGGGTTCGGTGGATGCGGCGGCGGGCGGCCTGCCCGAACGCATCGACCGGGCGGCGACCGAGCTCGCCACCCTGATGCGCGAATCCGATCGCTCGGGTCGGGTGCGCGATCCGTTCGCGTTGCCAGCCGGGTTCAGCCCCGTGGGCGGGTTCGGCGCTCAATAACGGCCCGCATGGTGCAATAGCCTCATGCGGATGCGCGCCGGAGTCGCGCTCGCGGCCCTGGCACTGGCGCTCGCGGGTTGCACCCCGGTGCCCCGCGCCGCGTCGGAGCATTTCGTCGTGCCGCAGGACCTGGTGTGGCGCTACGTCAGCCACTGCACTCAGGATGCAGGGGAGGCGGGACCCTTTGTGTTCAGTTTCGGCGACGGGCCGGCCACCATCCAGTTCGAGACCCCGACGCCCGAGAACGAGGTCGTGGCGGCCGAGGCGGCAGCGTGCCTCGACCGGTACCGCTACGACACCGCGAGCTCGTTCCAGTACGTGTCGGCGTTCGAGCGTGCGCAGCTTTTCGACTACTACAGCGGGCAGACGCGACCCTGCCTCGCGGCGAACGGCGTCGATGTTCCGCCGATCGCGCGCGACCAGTTCTTCGTCCCCGATGAGCGGCCGTGGAACCCGTACACGTCGATCGAGGGCTACTCGTTCGACCGGCTGCTCGAGCTGTACGACGCCTGCCCGCCGGTGCCGCGGTACCTGCTGGCGCGTCACGAGTTCTGAGATCTCAGCCAATCCGGCCCCGCGAGGGCGAGAATAAGCCATGCGCCGCGCACTGCTGCTCGTCGCCGCCGGCCTCGCGCTCGCGGTAGGCGCAGTGCTGGCCTTCGTGCTGCCACCCTCTCCGAGCGGCACCGCGGGAGAGCCCCACATCACCCGCGTGTTCATTCCCGCGGTCAAATCGGAGTGCCTCGATCGCGCCGGCATCGCGCGGTCGCTGCAGACCATCGGATTCACGTTCACCGAGGCCGGTGCGCTGCGCACCATCGACACGGACGGCAGCCTGACCGGCATCGAACCCGACCGCCTCGAGGCGTTCAACGCCTGCCTCGCCGAGTACCCGATCCAGCCCGATTTCGAGTCGCCGCACGACCACTACAGCCGCAACCTGCTGTACGACTACTTCGCCGATGTGCTGCAACCGTGCCTGTCGTCGCGGGTCGGCCCCGGCATCCTGCCCCCCATGCCGCGGAGGTCGGACTTCGTGGTGCGGCTGTACGGGTGGGACCCGTACCGGTCGCTCGCCCCGACGCGCGACCTGGGCGAATTGCTCGAGTTGTCGGCCGCGTGCCCCGACCGGCCCGTGTACCTGACCGCGCCCCGCATCCCGACCTATCTGGATGCGGGCTGATAACATATGCGAGGCCGTCAACCGACGGTCGAATACCCGGAGCAGGCCGGCATCGAAGCTGGTCACCGGTGGTGATCTACCGAATCAGTTGAATCGGTGCATTTCTACTGTTGGCCAGAGCTGCGACTACGGTCGCCCACGGCGTCCGCGCAGAATTCGTGTCCGCTCCCTGCTCCGATGTACGTTTCGCAGCGCCGTATGTGCTGCAGCAAATCAAAGGAGAGACACCTCGTGGAGGGTCCCGAAATCAAATTCGCCGAAGCCGTTCTAGATAACGGCAAGTTCGGCAAGCGCACCGTCCGGTTCGAAACCGGTCGTCTCGCGCAGCAGGCTCAGGGCGCGGTTGCCGCGTACCTGGACGAAGACACCATGATCCTGTCGGCCACCTCGGCCGGCAAGCACCCGCGTGACGGGTTCGACTTCTTCCCGCTGACGGTGGATGTCGAAGAGCGTTCCTACGCGGCCGGCAAGATCCCCGGTTCGTTCTTCCGTCGCGAGGGTCGCCCCTCGACGGAAGCCATCCTGGTGTGCCGCCTCATCGACCGGCCGCTGCGCCCGACCTTCGTCGAGGGTCTGCGCAACGAGGTGCAGATCGTCATCACCGTGATGAGCATCGCTCCGGGTGAGTTCTACGACGCGCTCGCGATCAACGCCGCATCGGCATCGACCCAGATCTCGGGCCTGCCGTTCTACGGGCCCGTGGGCGGCATCCGCCTCGCCCTCATTGGCGACCAGTGGGTCGCGTTCCCGACCTTCGCGCAGCTTTCTGAGGCCGTCTTCGACCTCACCGTCGCGGGCCGTCTGGTCACCGACAAGGATGGCAAGGACGACGTCGCGATCATGATGGTCGAGGCCGAGGCCACCGAGGGTTCGTGGGAGCTGATCCGCTCCGGCGCGACCAAGCCCGACGAGGCCGTCGTCGCGCAGGGTCTCGAGGCCGCGAAGCCGTTCCTCACCCAGCTCATCAAGGCGCAGCAGTCGATCGCCGACCAGGCCGCCAAGCCGGTTCAGGACTTCCCGCTGTTCCCGCCGTACCAGCAGGGCACCTACGACGCTGTCGCCGGTCTCGCCTACGACGACCTCAAGGCGGTCTACCAGATCGCCGACAAGGTCGAGCGTCAGAACGCCGACGACGCGCTGAAAGACCGCGTCAAGGGTCACATCGCCTCCGAGGTCGAGGCGGAGCGCCTTCCGGCTTCCGCCAACTCCGAGGTCAGCGCGGCCTACAAGTCGGTGTCGAAGAAGATCATGCGCACCCGCGTGCTCACCGAGGGCATCCGCATCGATGGCCGCGGCCTGACCGACATCCGGGCGCTCGACGCCGAGGTGCAGGTCATCCCGC
>JBDTQN010000172.1:0-5732 GCA_039932215.1 Pseudolysinimonas sp.
CGGGAGTCACGACGGCACCCGAGCTCGAGGCACGGCGCGAGCGACGTGCGCGACCCGTTCCGGGCTGGGCAGGCTCGGGAAGGGCCTCGAGCACCGAACCGAGGATCTGCTCTGCGTCGTGCGTGCTGATCTTGCGCTGGCCGCGCGACGCCTTCGCCACGGGGATGTCGAGGATCTCGATGGCAGCCTCGGCCGCTGCTCCCGCAGCCTGCTCGGCCACCGTGGGGTCGGCATCCTGAACGGTGATCGACGCAGTGTCGGTGTGCGGCACGGTGCTCTTCGCGATCTGGGCGAGCGCGTTGCGCACGTCTTCGGTGATCGCATGCGTGCCTGCCGAGCCGTGCCCGTTCTTCGGTGCCGCGACCGTTCCCGAGCCGCCGCGTCCGCGGCGACCACGTGACGAACCGGCGCCCGCTCCCCCGCCGTTGCCGCCACGGTCGTTGCCGTCGACCTGCTGGGCGCGGTGCTTGAACACCGGCTCGTGGTGAACGATGATGCCGCGCCCGGCGCAGACCTCGCAGTTCTCGCTGAACGACTCGACGAGGCCGAGTCCCAGCTTCTTGCGGGTCATCTGCACGAGCCCGAGCGAGGTGACCTCGGCCACCTGGTGCTTGGTGCGGTCGCGCGACAGGCACTCGACCAGACGGCGCAGCACCAGGTCGCGGTTCGTCTCGAGGACCATGTCGATGAAGTCGACGACGATGATGCCGCCGATGTCGCGCAGCCGCAGCTGGCGCACGATCTCTTCTGCTGCCTCGAGGTTGTTCTTGGTAACGGTCTCTTCGAGGTTGCCGCCCGAGCCGACGAACTTGCCGGTGTTGACGTCGACCACCGTCATCGCCTCGGTGCGGTCGACGATCAGCGAACCACCGGAGGGCAGCCAGACCTTGCGGTCGAGCGCCTTCTCGATCTGCTCGGAGATGCGGTACTCGTCGAACGAGTCGATCTGGTTCTCGTAGCGCTCGAGGCGGTCGGCCAGGTCGGGCGCGACGGCGCCGACGTACGACGAGATCGTTTCGAGCGCGTCGTCACCCTCGATGACCAGCTTCTGGAAGTCTTCGTTGAAGACATCGCGCACGATCTTGATCAGCAGGTCGGGCTCGCTGTGCAGCAGCGCCGGCGCCTGGACGCTCTCGACGGCGGTGCTGATCTCGGCCCACTGGCTGGTCAGCCGGTTGACGTCGAGGGTCAGCTGCTCTTCGGTGGCGCCCTCGGCGGCGGTGCGCACGATCACGCCCGCGTCGTCGGGGAGCACCTCTTTGAGGATCTTCTTCAGACGCGCACGCTCGGTGTCGGGCAGCTTGCGGCTGATGCCGTTCATGGATCCGTTGGGCACGTACACGAGGTACCGGCCCGGGAGGCTGACCTGGCTGGTGAGCCGCGCGCCCTTGTGCCCGATCGGATCTTTGGTGACCTGCACCAACACCTTGTCGCCCGGCTTCAGCGCGAGCTCGATGCGGCGGGCCTGCTGACCCTTGTTGCCGTCGCTCTCGGAGGCGGCCTGCGCAGCCTCCCAGTCGACCTCGCCCGAGTAGAGCACCGCGTTGCGGCCACGGCCGATGTCGACGAATGCCGCCTCCATGCTGGGCAGCACGTTCTGCACGCGGCCCAGGTAGACGTTGCCGATCAGGCTGGCGTCGGCGGCACGTGCGACGTAGTGCTCGACGAGCACGCCGTCTTCGAGAACACCGATCTGGATGCGTCCGTACTTCGAGCGGACCACCATGACCCGATCGACGCTTTCGCGCCGCGCGAGGAATTCTGCCTCGGTGATGACCGGACGGCGGCGACCCGCGTCGCGACCGTCGCGCCGGCGCTGCTTCTTGGCCTCGAGCCGCGTCGAGCCCTTGACCCGCTGCGGTTCGGTGATCGGCTCGGGCTGCTTGCGCGGCTGGCGCACGCGGACGGTGGTGTTCGGTGCGTCTTCACCCTCGCGCGGCCCCTCGCCCGAACGGCGGCGCGTGCGGGTGCGGCGGGTGGTGCCGCCCGGCTCGGCGTCGTCGCCGATCGCTCCGGGAACCGCGGTCGGCAGGTCGGGCGCCTGGAACATGACCGCGAACGGCGACGAGGCAGGTGCCGACGCGGCTGCGGCCTTGGGCGCCTTCTCGGCCTTCGTGGCCTTCTCGGCCTTTACCTTGGCGGTCTTCTTGGGCTTCTCGCCGGGAGTCAGGACGACACCCGTCGCGCTCGTCGCGCTGACTGCGGTCGCCGCCGACTTGGGGGCGCTCACGCGCTTACGCGGCGATTTCTTCGGAGCCTCTGAAGCATCCGGTGTCGTCGGGTTGTCTGAATCGCTCGCCATTTCTGGCTCCTCATCCGGCTGGGCGGCCGCGCTGCCCGCCGGGTACTCTCGTGCGGCGGTGCGCTAGCGCGACCCCCGCGAATCCTGTGCCTGCTTGCGACCCTGTCGGTGCTGGAACCAGCCCCGACCTCGTGGTCGCCTGCGCCCTGTCACGGCGCCCGCACTCTCACTGCGGCTCGCAACTGGCTATGCGTCTCGGTGCACCAAGGTGCACTCACGGCCCGGTGTCTCTGACAAGCAGAGTGCCCGGTAAAGCTTGATGTGGTGCCTGATCGAGCGCGGCCCGATCGGCTGGGAACGATTATCGCACGTCGAGCAACACTCGGGGGTTTCCTACTCGGTGATTGCCATAATCAGCGCATGAGCGACACCGACCCCGACACGCGCCGACCGTGGATGCTGGCTGCATTCTTCATCGTGACCGGCGCGTTGGGCTGGTGGGCTGCCTTCGCTCTCACCCTCGACAAGTTCGCGGTGCTCGCCGATCCGAATGCCGACCTCGATTGCAACATCAGCCCGCTCGTGCAGTGCGGTCTGAATCTCGGGTCGTGGCAGGGTGCGGTGTTCGGGTTCCCGAATCCGTTGCTCGGGTTGGGCGGATTCGTCGCGCCGATCGCGGTCGGCGTCGCCCTGCTGGCCGGCGCACGGTTCGCGCGGTGGTTCTGGATCGCGTTCAACGTTGGCGTTGCGGGGGCCCTCGCGTTCGTGATCTGGCTGATCGGCGAGAGCATCTTCGTGCTCGGCACCCTGTGCCCCTGGTGCATGCTCGTGTGGTCGGTGACCATCCCGCTGTTCTTCGTGCTCACACTGCGCAACGCACGGGAGGGCGTCTTCGGGGAGCGGCTGCGAGGCCTTGGGCGGGCGCTGCTGCCGTGGGTCGTCCCGATCACCGTGTTCTGCTATCTGACCATCGCACTGCTCGCGCAGGTACGCCTCGACCTGCTGCGCGCGCTGACCGCCTGAGTCGCGCCGGTAGACTCTCAGCCGATTCCGATTCCCGACACTGAGACTGCGAGCCGTGGCCGAAGAGCGACTTACCAAGGACCAGCGGCGTGCCGCCGCACAAGAGGTGGCTCGCGTCATGCGCGAGAAGCAGAAGCGCCGCGCCCGGCGCAACCGCGCCTTCTTGATCGGCGGAACGACCCTCGGCATCCTGGCGATCTTCGCGATCGTGGCGCTCGTGCTGGTGAATTCGGCCAAGCCCGCTGGGCCCGGCCCCGCCAACATGGCCAGCGACGGCATCCTGATCACGGGCACCGCCGACGGCCTCAAGGTCGTCGAGAACGATGCGATCCCGGCCGGTGGCGACCCGACCCCGACCGACACCGACTCACTCACCGCGCAGCTGCACATCGTCACCTACCTCGACTACCTGTGCCCGTTCTGCAACCAGTTCGAGGCGACGAATGGGGCGGCGATCCAGCAACTGATCGAGAGCGGCACGGCCGACCTCGAGATCCACCCGATCGCGATTCTCGACCGCAGCTCGCTCGGGACGAACTACTCGACCCGCTCCGCGAACGCGGCGGCCTGCGTCGCGCAGTATTCGCCCGACCAGTACCTCGACGTGAACGCCGCGCTCTTCGCCGCGCAGCCGCAGGAGCAGACCGCGGGGCTCTCGGACGACGATCTGATCGATGTGCTCAGCGGTGCTGGCGCGTCGTCAGACGACATCACCACGTGCATCCGCGACCAGACCTTCAAGGCCTGGGTCTCCGCCGCGACGACACGCACCCTCGCCGACCCCGACCTGAAGAACGCCGACGGCAACTTCGGCACCCCGACGGTGCTGGTGAATGGCCAGCGCTACGAGGGATCGCTGACGGATGCCTCGGAGTTCCAGGCGTTCATCGGATCGGTGTTCACCGAGGCGGTCGACGGAGGCGACGGCTCGACCCCCACCCCGACCCCCACGCCCACCACGCCCGCGCAGTAGCGCTAGTTGCCCATTTCCGACGCCTCCACCACAGCGGAGGCGTCAACAATGGGCAACTGGCTCGGGGCTGTGCAGAGAAGGCTCTCGTACGGCAGAGCTTGGCGATAGTGGGCGGATGCCCGTCCAGCCTCGCGAACTCCCTCCGGAGCTCGGCGACACGTTCCTCGCCCGCGAGATCGCGAATTACGGGCGCTCCCCGGGCCGGGTTCGGCGGCGTGACCTCGACCACTCGGTCAGGGGTGTGCGCGCCGCGGCTGGCGCATCGAGCGACGTGGCGCAGCGCTGCCGGATGTTCCAGCTCAGACTGCCAGACGAGGGGTTCTTCAGCGGAGCGACCTCCGCTCTCCTGTTCGGCGCGCCCCTGCCTTTCGAGCTCGAGGAGGGCGATCTGGACGTGACCGTTCCCGCGCCCGCGCGGGCCCCCCATGCGTCGGGCCTGCGCGGCCATCAGCGACACGTCGAGCCTGGAGACGTCATCGAGACACAGGGAGTCCGACACAGCTCCGGGCCGAGAGTATGGTGCGAACTCGCGCCCGTGTTAGACCTGCGCGACCTTGTCGCGGTGGGCGACCATCTGATCCATCATCGTCGCGGCCACACGACGCGCGAGGCGTTGATGCAGCGCGCATCTGTCGGTGACCGGATCGGCCGTTCGAGCAAACTGCGGGCGGCGCTACCGCTGCTCAGTGAGCGATCCGAATCGCGGCCCGAGTCCCGGCTACGGGTGATCCTCGCTCAAGGTGGTCTCCCGACGCCCACCATCAACCACACGATGGTGATGACGGACGGAGGCAGTCGACTGCGTCCGGACTTCACGTTCGCAAGCCACCAGGTCGTTCTCGAGTATCAGGGTGACTACCACCGGACACGTCAGCAATGGCGCTCGGACATGACGCGACGAACTCGGCTGGAAGCGGCGGGCTGGACGGTCGTCGAACTGAACGCGGACGACCTCAAAGACCCGCGCGAACTGTGCGCTCGGCTGGATCTCATAATGGCGCGCCAGCGCTGATTGCCCATTTCTGACGCTTCGCTCACCACGGAGGCGTCAGAAATGGGCAACTATGGTTCGGGTTAGACGAACCAGAGCGCGAGCTCGCGCGCGGCCGACTCGGGCGAGTCCGAGCCGTGCACCAGGTTCTGCTGCACCTTGAGCCCCCAATCGCGTCCGAGGTCTCCACGGATCGTGCCGGGCGCGGCCCCGGTCGGATCGGTCGTGCCGGCCAATGAGCGGAAGCCCTCGATGACGCGGGTGCCGGCGACCCGCACCGCGACGACCGGCCCCGACTCCATGAACTCGACCAGCGGCTCGTAGAACGGCTTGCCCTCGTGCTCTGCATAGTGCGCCGCCAGCAGTTCGCGGTCGGCCTGCAGCATGCGGATGTCGACGATCTGGTACCCCTTCGCCTCGATGCGGCGCATGATCTCGCCCGTCAGGTTGCGTGCCACACCGTCGGGCTTGACGATGACGAGGGTCTCTTCGACGCTCACGGG
>JBDTQN010000173.1:0-5701 GCA_039932215.1 Pseudolysinimonas sp.
AGAGCGCACGACTCATAATCGTGAGGTCGCGGGTTCGAATCCCGCCTCAGCTACAACAGTGCGTTGTTCACGCCTCAGCGATGAACCCGCGCGCCATGGGCTCCGACGCGATACACCAGCTCCACGAGCACGCACGCAACCCCGGCCACCGCCAGCGTGACGGCGAGTGCCTCGGGCGTGGGTAGCTGCAGTTGCAGAAAATCGCGAGTCAGCGGCACCACGAGCAGCACGACCAGTCCCGCGTAGGCAAGGGCGACGACGGCCGCGGTGGAGCGCGTGAACGGACGGGCGAGAACGACGAGCACCCACAACGCGCTGAGGGCCAGGACGATCATGGCGGCCGTCTGCACATGAGCCGTCGGCGTCGCACCTCCTTCGGCCACGAGGGCGACGGTGATCACGACCGCTGCCGCGATGACGAGACCGCACGGCACACAGAAGCGAAGCGCCCGGCGGAGGAAACCGGGTTCATAGCGACGTGAGCTGGGCTGCAGTGCCAGGACCAAGGCCGGCAATCCGATCGTCAAGCCGTCGGCGATCGACAGCTGACGCGGGAGGAACGGGAACGGCCACAGCAGCAAGCCGAACGCAACAGCGAGTACGAGCGCGTAGACGGTCTTGGAGAGGAACAGTCTCGCAAGCCTCTCCACGTTCGCGATCACCTGGCGCCCCTCGGCGACGACGAGAGGCAACTGTGCCAGGTCTCCGTCGAGCAGAACGAGGTCGGCGACTGCTCGCGCAGCTGCCGAACCCGATCCCATCGCGATCCCCAGATCGGCGTGTTTGAGCGCGAGCGTGTCATTCACACCGTCGCCGATCATCGCGACCGTGTGACCTGACGACTGAAGTGCGATCACCATCGCTCGCTTCTGCTCGGGGGTGACCCGCCCGAAGACGCGCTCGGTGCGAAGGATCTCGGCGAGCTCCGCCGAAGCCGTGGGGAGGTCGCGAGCGTCGACGCTTCGCTCTGCGACCGGCAGCCCGACCGCAAGCGCCACTGCCGCGACAGTATGGGGATCGTCACCGGACAGGACGCAGACCTCGACGCCCTGCTGGCTGAAATAGCGCAGCGTCGCCGCGGCGTCGGAGCGGACCCGCTCGCCGAACACGAGGACGGCAACTAATTCCAGTCCGGCGGGGAGGAGAGGATGGTGCTCGCCACCGGGTTCCGGAATCTCGTGCGGGGAATGGGCTAGAACGAGAGTGCGCTCGCCCGCGCGGGAGCCGTCGAAGATCGCCCCGGCGAGCACGACATCCGCACCGCCCAGAACCCACGAACCCGGAGACGCACCACCCGTGAAATGAACGCCGCTCCACTTGTGCCGGCTCGAGAAGGCCACGACCGTGTCGGCGGCGGCGCGGGTGTCATGAAAGCTCGCGACGATCGCCTGCGATGTCGCGTTGGCCACCGGATCCGCGGCAAGCGATGCGAGGGCGTGCTTCCAGCCCGCTGCCGGTCGGTCCACAGGCTCGACCCGATCCAGCGAGACGGACCCCTCGGTCAGCGTGCCGGTCTTGTCGATGCAGAGCATGTCGACCCGCGCCAGAACTTCTACAGCGGAGAGTTCACGGGTGAGGACGCGGCCACGGGCGAGCTTCACCGCACCCATCGCCAACGCGAGGGAGGTCATGAAAACGAGTCCAGCAGGCACCATCGCGACGATGCTCGCGACCGACGTGACGCCAGCTTCGCGCCAGGTCCCGTCGGCAAGCACCGAAGACCAGCCACCGGCGGCCTGCATCTGCCCGTTGACGACGATCGCGCCGATCGGAACGAGGAGTATCGAGAGCCATCGGATGATCCGGCCGATGGATCGACGCAGCTCGCTGTCGACCAGATCGAATTGCCTCGCCTCGGCCGTGATCCGAGACGCGTACGAGTCACCGCCGACACGGATGGTGCGGGCGAGGCCGCTTCCCGCCGCCACCGTCGACCCGCTGAGCAGTTCGCGCCCGACCGGTGAACTCACCGGGTCCGCCTCGCCCGTGAGCAACGACTCGTCGATCTCCAGCTCGCGGGCTTCGATGAGCACCGCGTCCGCGCTCACCTGCTCGCCGGGACGAAGCACCAGGATGTCACCGAGAACGACCTCCGCGACGGCACATTCGCTTTCCGCATCATCGCGTCGCACCAGTACACGCGGCGCGTTCAACACGTTGAGCCGCGCCAGGGTGCGTTTCGCCCTGTACTCCTGCACGACGCCGATGCCCGTGTTCGCCAGCACGAAGAACCCGAAGACGGCGTCCTGCCATGCGCCCAGCACCAACAGGAGGACGAAACTTCCCCCCACGATCCCGTTGAACACGGTGAACACGTTCGCCGCAAGAATGCGAGCGAGCGATCGACCGGTGTTCTGGGGCACACCGTTCGCCAGGCCCCGCGCCCGCCGGTCGTGCACCTCGACCGTCGTCAGCCCGGCCGGCCGGGGGGCGGTGATGAGCGGGATCGTCAGCTCAGCCACCACTCCCGCGGACTGCCGGGAGGTTGATCGCCGGGCGCAAGATGCCGAGGAGGATGAACACGGTCGCCAGTTCCGCACCGCCGAGCGCGAAGTAGGCCGTCTGCAGGGGCGAATACTCGTTGATCGCGGCGAGCTCGACGAAAATCCAGATCAGCATGCCGGCGCCGGCGATCGACGACAGCAACAGGGCCCATCGACTGCGGCGACCGACCGCGATTGCCGCGGCCGCTTGCGTCCCACCGATCACCAGTCCCAGTACGAGACCGGGCACGATGTACGAGTCGAACGGTGTGCCCTGGAGGTACTCCAGCGGGACGCCTGCGCCGTTGAATGCGACGCCCAGAACTCCGCCGCCGAGCGCGGAAAGAGCCCCGAACGCCAGCATCCAGAACAGTGCGCGCATCGTCACACCTTGGTGGGCGTGGCGGCAGGCGCGTCAGTCAGCGCGGCAGGCTGCGGCCGCGTCGGGTCGCACAGGTGCACAATCAGCACGATCAGCCCGGCGACGGGCAACAGCAGCCAGAACAGCTCGGTCCAGTTGCGCCCCGCATCGCGGAGACGACGGACAGACACGGTCAGCAGCGGCAGGAGCATCGCGACCCCGAACAGGCCCGACAGGCTCGATCCGAGGTAGACGGTTCCGTCGGGCGTGAAGATGTTGAGCGTGTTCAGGGCGGCGTGCCCGAGTGCGATGAAGAGAGCGAACCACCAGAACTCTGACCGGTGCGCGACCCCCTCGAACGTGGCGTACTTGAGGAGCGCGGTGCGAATGGCCTCGGGGAACGGCATGTGGGGGTCTCCTTGTAAGCGAATCGATGGCGACTCGACATGCCCATCCCACCCGCCGTTGCGGCCAGCGCCCAGGGGCGAAGGTCCCCTACCGCTGCGTCACCTTGTACGGGGCGCCCTTCGCGTCGTACGTGACCCATTCGCCGATCGCCTGACCGTTGTCGAAATGCCCGGACCGTTTCAGCGTGCCGTCGAGGCGGAACCACTCCCAGTACCCATGCATCTCGCCGTCGAGATACGCACCGCGCGCCGCGGTCGAGCCGTCGGCATGAGTAGCCGTCACGACGCCGTTCTCGTCGGGCTCGGATGTCGAAGGCGACGGCATCAGGACATCGCCGCGATCTGGATCAGGTTGCCGACCGTGTCATCCAGTACCGCCGTCGTGACCGGGCCCATCGCGGTCGGGGGTTGGGTGAAGACGACCCCGAGCCCGACGAGGCGGTCGAACTCGGCCTGTACGTCATCGACCGCGAACGACGTCCACGGGATGCCGTCGGCGACGAGAGCGTTCGTGAACGGGACGACGGCCGGGTGCTCGTTCGGTTCGAGCGAGATCTGCGTGCCGTCTGGGTCATCGGGCGAGACGACAGTCAGCCAGCTGTGCTCGCCGATCGGGATGTCGGCGGCCAGGACGAAGCCCAGCACGTCGGTGTAGAACGCCAGCGCCTTGCGCTGGTCGTCGACGAAGATCGACATGGCCGAGATCTTCATGGGGTCTCCTTCTGTGGTGGCCAGCGCTGCGCGATCTGCGCAAGCGGTCGTGTGTCGAGCTGGTGGAACTTGTAGCGTCCACGGCGCTCCGAGTGCACCAGCCCCGCGTTCTCGAGCACATCGAGGTGCTGCGAGATCGCCTGCCGACTCGATGTGAGGCCGTGCCGCATCGCCAGCCGGGAGCAGATCTCGAACAGCGTCTGCTCGTCACGTTCGGCGAGCTCGTCGAGAATCGCCCGCCGGGTTCCATCGCTCAGAGCGTGGAAGATGTCGTCCACACCCGCGAGCATATGCAAGTACCGACTTGCCTGTCAACGATCACGACGGTCGCCCATTACCCTCTCCTCATGCGCACGACCTCACTCAGCCCCGCGGCATCCCGTGCGGGAGAGCGGGTGATGATCCTGTCCGCGGGCGTCGGGTCGGGTCACAACAGCGCCGCGGCGGCCCTGCAGCTGGCCTGCCTGGCGCGCACCGACGTCGACGACGTGCGGGTGCTCGACGTGTTGGCGCAGAGCAGCACGCTGTACCGCGACCTGCTGGGCAAGGGGTACTTCGCCCTCGTCGAGAGCCTGCCGTGGCTGGTGGACTGGGGCTACGACGTCAGTGACCGACCGTTCCGGCGCCGTGGACCCATCGACCCGTGGACCCAGGCGAACGCGTTGCCGGCCGTCAACGAGATCAAGCGGTTCGCGCCGACGGCGATCGTCTGCACCCACTTCCTCCCGGCTCAGCTGGTCGCGTCGCTGCTGCTGCGCGGGGTGCTTGACGCCCGGACCGCCGTCGTCACGACCGACTACGACTTCCAGGGGCTGTGGCTCACCAGCGCGTTCCACGCCCTCTTCGTGGCGAGGGAGGAGGGGCGGGTGCAGCTGACGGCGCTGGGTGTGCCGCCCGACCGCGTCGCCGCCACCGGCATCCCGATCGCCGCGCCCGTCGCGCCGCCCCCGGCGCGGGACCAGGAAGAGCCCCCGATGCTGCTGATCTCGGCAGGTGCGTCGGGCGGAGACTATGCCGCGGCCGTCGTGCGGCAGACGATGCACATGCGCTCGCCGTTCAGAGCCATGGTGGTGTGCGGACGCAACGAGGAGCTGCGCGCCCGCATGGAGCAACTCGTAGCGCCGGCCGGCGACCGGTACCGCGTGATCGGGTACACCTCGGAGATGCCGCAGTTGCTGCGCGAGGCCGATCTGTTCGTGGGAAAGCCGGGTGGACTCTCCGCATCCGAATGCATGGCCGCGGGTCTGCCGATGGTGCTCGTGAATCCCATTCCCGGGCAAGAGGTGCGCAACGGCGACTATCTGATGGAGCAGGGCGCCGCCGTGCGCTGCAACACCCCCACCACCATCGGCTGGAAGATCGACCAGGTGCTGAGTGAGCCCGGTCGCTTGCAGCGGATGACGGAGGCGGCACAGCGCATCGGTCGCCCCGACGCGGCGGCGGACGTGTTGCGCAGGCTGCTGGATGGGTCAAACCGTCCGCTCGTGGTCACCCGCGGCGCCCAGAAATCGATCCTCGCCGCGAGCGAGCGGCGCCTGATCGCCAGTGATCTGACCGGACCGACCGCGCTGGTGCGGCTCATCGACCGAAACGCCGACAGCACCGTCGCCCTGCTCCAGGCCCAAGAGCTCGGCGATCTGCAGAAGCGCTATGGCGACGCCGGCGCGAACCTGATGCTGCAACGCGACGACACGCGATCGCCCTTCCCGTGGGAGGCGCGACGGCTGCTCACCAGCGTG
>JBDTQN010000174.1:0-5701 GCA_039932215.1 Pseudolysinimonas sp.
GTCGGTGCGCACTGACGGACCCGCGCCCACCGCTACCCTGGTAATCGGCACGCATGAGGCGACGGAGTCTGCGCTCGCCGCGACCGTCGCGTCACTCGAGGCGAACGAGTCGGTGGCCGAGGTCACGAGCGTGCTGAGAGTCGAAGGACTGTAGAACATGAGCCAGTGGCGCGGAGTGCTGAACGAGTACCGGGACCGTCTCGACGTCACCGATGCCACGCCGATCATCACGCTCGGTGAGGGCGGCACGCCGCTGATCCCGGCGCCGGCGCTCGAGGCGCGCACCGGTGCGAAGGTGTGGGTCAAGTTCGAGGGCATGAACCCGACCGGATCGTTCAAGGACCGCGGCATGACCATGGCCGTCTCGAAGGCCGTCGAGCACGGCGCGAAAGCGGTCATCTGCGCGTCGACGGGCAACACGTCGGCGTCAGCCGCCGCGTACGCGACGCACGCGGGCATCACCGCGGCGGTGCTGGTGCCCGAGGGCAAGATCGCGATGGGCAAGCTCGCCCAGGCGATCGCCCACGGCGCCGAGCTGCTGCAGGTGCGCGGCAACTTCGACGACTGCCTCGACATCGCCCGCGAGCTCGCCGAGCACTACCCGGTTCACCTGGTGAACTCGGTGAACAACGACCGCATCGAGGGGCAGAAGACGGCCGCGTTCGAGGTCGTCGAGGTGCTGGGCGACGCGCCCGACTTCCACTTCGTCCCGGTCGGCAACGCCGGCAACTACACCGCCTACGCGCGCGGCTACGCCGAAGAAGCCGGCATCGGGGCCAGCACCAAGCGCCCGCGGATGTTCGGATTCCAGGCCGCGGGCAGCGCGCCGATCGTGCTCGGCGAGATCGTCAAGAACCCCGACACCATCGCCAGTGCGATCCGCATCGGCAACCCGGCCTCGTGGGAACTCGCCCTCACGGCACGCGACGAGACCGACGGCTACTTCGGCGCGATCGATGACGCCGCGATCCTCGACGCCCACCGCATCCTGTCGAGCGAGGTGGGCGTGTTCGTCGAGCCGGCCTCCGCGATCAGCGTCGCCGGCCTGCTCGAGCGTGCCGCCGCCGGCCAGGTGCCGAAGGGCTCGACCGTGGTGTTGACGGTCACCGGGCACGGCCTGAAAGACCCGCAGTGGGCGCTCAAGACCGCCGACGGCGCCGACATCACGCCGACCAGCGTCGGCATCGACGTCGCCGAGATCGCCGGTGTGCTGGGGTTGAGCGCGACATGACCGCTGGCGTCCCGGTCGGCCGCAGCGTCCTGGTCAAGGTGCCTGCCACGACGGCGAACCTCGGCCCCGGGTTCGACACCCTCGGGCTCGCGTTGTCGGTCTACGACGAACTGATCGTCACCACCCGCAAAGAACCGGGTGCGACCGTGCATGTCGAAGGCGTCGGCGTGGGCGAGGTGCCGACCGACGAGTCCAACCTCGTGGTGCGGTCGATCGCCTACACGTTCGCGGCCTACGGCATCGACCTGCCCGGCCTCAACCTGGTCGCGCACAACAGCATCCCGCACGGTCGGGGCATGGGTTCCTCCGGCGCCGCGATCGTGAGCGGCATCATGGCCGCCAAGGGCCTGCTCGAGGGCATCGTCGAGATCGACTCGCAGGGGCTGCTGGCGCTCGCGACCGCGCTCGAAGGGCATCCCGACAACGTCGCGCCTGCACTGTTCGGCGGCCTCACCATCGCCTGGATGACTCCCGAGGGCCCCCGGCACAAGAAGCTCATCGTGCATCGCGGTGTCTCGCCGCTGGTCGCCGTGCCGGTCGAGTCGATCATGTCGACCGCCCTCGCCCGCAGCCTGCAGCCTGAGTCGGTGCCGCACGAAGACGCCGTCTTCAACGTGTCGCGCTCGGCGCTGCTGATCGCGGCGCTCATCCAGAGTCCCGAGCTGCTGCTCGCGGCGACCGAAGACAAGCTGCACCAGAGCTACCGGGCGAGCGCGATGCCCGAGACCGATTCGCTGATCAGGATGCTGCGCGAACACGATCTGGCTGCGGTCGTCTCCGGGGCGGGGCCGTCGATCCTGGTGCTCGGCAGCGACCCCGCGCAGCGCCTTGTCGCGTCGGATCTGATCGCGAAGCACTCGACCACACCGTGGAACTGCCTGCTGCTGGCCGTCGACTTCAGGGGTGCTACAGTGGTACCGCACTCGACGGAAGCTGTGGCCTGAGCCCGCATCGTCGAAATCGCATCTCTCTTCACCACCATCTCCCCGTGCGCTGCGTCTCACACATGCAGATCTGTGCGCGGGTTGAAAGGACTATCCCCACGTGACCGATCCCCGTATTGAGCTGAGCCGTCTCCGGCTCCCCGAGCTCCTGGCCCTCGCGGCTGAACGCGGCATTGTCGGCGCGGCCAAGCTTCGAAAAGGAGAACTCGTGGACACTCTCGCCGAGAACGAAGGCGGCGGCACTGCGGTTGAGCAGGCGCCGATCGACACCATCGCCCCCGAGACCGGGAGCGACTTCGTCGACGATCTCGGGCCTGTCGACCTCGGGCCTGTCGAAGACGCCGACGTCGAGACCTCCAGCGCGGCCAAGCCTCCGGCCCGTCGCTCGCGCCGCGTGACCGCCTCCACCGAGGTGGCCGCCGAGCTCGCGACGATCGCGCCCGCCGACACCACCCCCGTGGCCGCCGCCGATGTGGCCGCCGACCTCGACAAGCTGCTTCCCGAGGTCACCTCGGGCGCGGCCGACACCGACGGCGCCGAAGGCGGCTCACGCCGCAGCCGCGGCCGTGGCCGCAGCGGCCAGGGCAACGCCCAGAACGGCGACGCCTCCGCCGACAAGGCCGAGAAGCCGGCGCAGGGCAACCAGCGCCAGAACAACAACAACAACGGCGGCCAGAACAACGGCCAGCAGGGCGGCGACCGCCAGCAGCAGGCCGAAGACGGCGACGGCCGTTCGAGCCGCAGCCGCTACCGTGACCGCAAGCGCGGCCGTGGCGGTCCGAACGACGAGTTCGAGCCCGAGATCAGCGACGACGACGTGCTCATTCCCGTCGCCGGCATCCTCGATGTGCTCGACAACTACGCCTTCGTGCGTACCTCCGGCTACCTGCCCGGCCCGAACGACGTGTATGTCTCGCTCGGCCAGGTCAAGAAGTACAACCTGCGCAAGGGCGACGCGGTCGTCGGCGCGATCCGCCAGCCGCGCGAGGGCGAGCAGCAGGGCAACCGCCAGAAGTACAACGCGATCGTCAAGATCGACTCGGTCAACGGCAACTCGATCGAGTCGGCCGGCGAGCGCGTCGAGTTCGGCAAGCTGACCCCGATCTACCCGAACGAGCGTCTGCGCCTCGAGACCGAGCCGACCAAGCTGTCGACCCGCATCATCGATCTGATCGCCCCGATCGGCAAGGGCCAGCGCGGCCTGATCGTCGCGCCGCCGAAGGCCGGCAAGACGCTCATCCTGCAGGCCATCGCCAAGGCGATCGCGGTCAACAACCCCGAGGTCCACATCATGGTGGTCCTGGTCGACGAGCGGCCCGAAGAGGTCACCGACATGCAGCGTTCGGTCAAGGGTGAGGTCATCGCCTCCACCTTCGACCGCCCCGCCGAAGACCACACCACGGTCGCCGAGCTCGCCATCGAGCGCGCCAAGCGTCTCGTCGAGCTGGGCAACGACGTCGTCGTGCTGCTCGACTCGATCACCCGTCTGGGCCGCGCCTACAACCTGGCGTCCCCGGCATCCGGTCGCATTCTGTCCGGTGGCGTCGACGCGGCCGCGCTCTACCCGCCGAAGCGTTTCTTCGGTGCGGCGCGCAACATCGAGGGCGGCGGTTCGCTGACCATCCTCGCGACCGCGCTGGTCGAGACCGGTTCCAAGATGGACGAGGTCATCTTCGAAGAGTTCAAGGGCACCGGCAACATGGAGCTTCGCCTGTCGCGCTCGCTGGCCGACAAGCGCATCTTCCCGGCGGTCGATATCTACGCCTCGAGCACCCGTCGTGAAGAAGAGCTGCTCAGCCCCGAAGAGATCAAGATCACCTGGCGCCTGCGCCGCGCGCTCGCCGGTCTCGAACTGCAGCAGCAGCTCGAGGTCGTGCTCGGCAAGCTCAAAGAGACGCAGTCGAACACCGAGTTCCTCGTGCAGATCCAGAGCAGCTTGCCCGCGCAGACCAACGGCAACGGCCACAAGGAGTAGCTCGTGTTCGAGTCGGTGGCAACGCTGCTGGCCGAACGCGACGATCTGCAAGAGCAGCTCTCCGACCCGGCCATCCACGCGGATGCCGGGCGCGCCAAGAAGGTCAATCGCCGGTACGCAGAGCTGAGCCAGATCGGGTGGGCCGCCCGATGATCGTGCGCGGCGCGGAGGCGCGCGCGCTCATCTCGAGTCGCTGGCTCCCGGCACCCGAAAAGCGCGAGTCGCTCGGCACGATCACGCTCCATGCACATCAGCAGGCCGCGGTCGAACGGCTGCGGGCCCTCCTCCGCGCACACCGTGGCGCCTTGCTCGCGGACGAGGCCGGACTCGGCAAAACGTACGTCGCCGCGGCGCTGATGCGGGAGGCGGCGCGCCCGCTGCTCGTCATTCCGGCCGCGCTCCGCGCGATGTGGCGTGATGCGCTCCTCGCCGCGGAGGTGCGTGCGACGGTCGTGACGTACAGCGCTCTGTCGCGCGGGACGGTTCCGGCCGGCGATTTCGATCTCATCGTGCTGGACGAGGCGCACCACGCGCGCACGGCGTCGACGCTGCGCTACGCGGTGCTCGCGTCGCTCTGTGTGCGGGCGACGGTGTTGCTCATCACTGCGACGCCGGTGCACAATCGGCGCGCCGAGCTGTCGGCGCTCGTCGCGCTCTTTCTGGGCGCTCGGGCATACACAATGAGTGACGCCGGCATCAGCGCGCTGATCGTGCGGCGGGCGCGCGAGCATATTGCGGACACGGTGAGAGTGCCCGATGCGGCGCCGCCTGTTTGGCTACCGGTCGACGACGATTCGCCGCTGCTGCACGCGCTGCTCACGCTCCCCCCGCCGGTTCCCCCATCCGATGGCGGCGCCGGCGGCATCCTCCTCACCTGGAGCCTGCTCCGGCAGTGGGCATCGAGCCGGGGTGCGCTCGCGGGCGCGCTGCGCCGGCGCATTGCGCGCGGGATCGCTCTCGAGAGTGCGCTCGAGGAGGGGCGCTACCCCGATCGGCGCGAGCTCCGCGCGTGGAGCTGCGCCGAGGACGCGATTCAGCTCGCGTTCCCGCAGCTCGTTGCGGGGCCGACGTCGGCGCCGCACGCGCTGTTGCAGCTGGTGCGCGAGCATCTCGACGCGGTGCGCGGACTGCTGTCGCGCGCACGCGATGGAGCGGACATCGACGCATCGCGCGCGGTAGCGATTCGGGAGTTGCGCGCGCGACATCCGGGCGAGAGGATTCTGGCGTTCTCGCAGTATGCGGATACCGTGCACGCAATGTACGAGCGGCTCGTCGGCATCGGCGGGGTGGCCGCGCTCACCTCTCGAGGCGCGCGAATCGCGAGTGGGAGACTGTCGCGGCAGGAAGCGCTTGCCCGATTCGCGCCGCGGGCGTCCGGCGTAGCGCCGCCACCGGCCGCAGAGCGCATCGATCTTCTACTTACCACTGATCTCGCGAGCGAAGGGCTGAATCTGCACGATGCCTCGGTGGTGGTGCACCTCGACCTCCCGTGGACCCCCGCGCGGATGGAGCAGCGCGTCGCGCGCTCGCGGCGCATCGGCGCGCTGCACG
>JBDTQN010000175.1:0-5684 GCA_039932215.1 Pseudolysinimonas sp.
GGGCCCAGCGCGACGCTCACCAGATCGAGCGCACCGCTGTCGATGACACACGGCACCCCCGACGAGAACGCGGTGTCGAGCAGCGCCCGAGTCGCGTCGTCGAGCTCGGTCGCGTCTTGACCCGAGCCGAGCACCCAGGCCTGCACGCGCCCCGCCGCGGTGACCGCCTCCGGGCGGCGTTGCAGCACGAGCCGCGTGGGGCGTCCGGCACCGAGATACCGCACCATACCGACGCCGGTGTGCAGAGCCGCCTCGACGCCGAGAACCGCGGCACCCGGATAGCGGGCCGACCCGGTGACGAATCCCACGACACCACGCGAGTACTTGTCGGCGTCGGGACCGGGCACCGCGATGAACGGACGTGCATCTTCGGGGCCGAACGAGTCGCTCACGGCTTCACGATACGTTGGCCGGGTGCCGATCAGCATCCCGGACCGCGTTCTCGTCTTCGACTACGGCGAGGTGATCAGCCGCAGTCCCAGCGACGCGGACCGCGCCACCATCGTCGAGGCCTCGGGCAGCGATGACGCCACCTTCTGGCCGATCTACTGGGCTCATCGCGATGAACTCGACCACGGCACCCTGTCGATCACCGACTACTGGGCGCGCGTCGCCGACGATCTCCACACCAGCTACACGCCTGCCCAGGTCGCCGAACTCTGGGTGCGCGACCTGCGCAGCTGGATCAGCGTCGAGCCCGGAACCGTCGAGCTGCTCGCCGAGCTTCACGACGGCGGTACCCGCATGGCACTGCTCTCTAACGCCGGCTTCGACTTCGGCGACCCGCTGCGCCGCGCCCCGTACTCGCAGTACTTCGAGCGGGTCTTCGTCAGCGCAGAACTCGGGATGCTGAAACCGCATCCCGACGTGTACCGGCACGTCGCCGACGAACTGGGCATCGGCTTCGATCAGTTCGTCTTCGTCGACAACAAGGCGCCGAATGTCGAGGGCGCGGTGGCTCTTGGGGCGACGGGACACGTGTTCGTCGGGGTGGGCGAACTGCGCGCCTTCGTGGAGGGGCTGGCCGCTCAGCGGTAGGTCGCCGCGACCTCGTCGGCCGTCGGCGGATCGGCACCGGGTCGTGAGACGGTGATGCCGGCGCAGCGTGCGCCGATCGAGACGACCAGGCGCACATCGGCGAAATTGAGCTCGTGCAGCATCTCGCGCCGGTCGGCACGCAGCAGGCCGAGGGTGCCGAGCGACCAGATCAGCCCCGCCATGAACGAGTCGCCCGCGCCGATGGTGTCGACCACCTTCGAGGGCACCGCCGGCACGTGTACCGGCCCCGCAGCGGACAGGGCGTCGGCGCCCTCGTCCCCGCGGGTCACGACGATCAGAGCCGGTCCGAGCGCACGCCAGCGCTGCATGACGTCGGCGATGGTGGCATCCGGAAACAGCCAGGCGAGATCTTCATCGCTCGCCTTGACCACATCGGCGAGCGCGATCAGGCGCTCGATGCGCGGCAGCGCATTCTCGGGTGTGCCCATGAGTTGCGGCCGCACGTTGGGGTCGAACGTGACGAGTGTCGTGGGGCGCAGCTTCGTGAGCAGTGCCTCGACCATGGTCGCGCCCGGCTCGAGTGCCGCGCCGATCGATCCGGTGTGCACGGCCTGGAAGGTGCCCGGCGGCACCTCGAGCGGTGCGGGGTCCCAGTCGATCGCGAAGGCGTACGTCGCCGAGCCGTCGGCCGCCAGCGTGGCCTCGGCGACGGAGGTGGCGTGATCGCCGACCGTCCCCGGCGTGACACCGACCCCGCTCGCCTCCAGATGCCGGGCGATCTCGACGCCGTGCGGGTCGGCACCGAAGTACGAATGCAGGGTCGCCGGCACGCCGAGTCGCTGCAGCCCGACGGCGACGTTCAGCGGGCTGCCGCCGGGGAGCGCGATCCCATCCAGTACGTCGACGAGGGCCTCGCCCACGACGAGAACACGATCATGGCTGACGTCGTGTGGCATCCTGCACCTCTCCCACCAGTTCTTCGATGATGTCCTCGAGGAAGAGCACACCCTTGGTCGCCCCGGACTCGTCGAACACGCGCGCGACGTGGCTGCCCGAACGGCGCAGCGTCGCGAGGGCGTCTTCGAGATCCTGGTCGCGGAAGATCGAGATCAGCTGCCGGATCCGCTTCGGCGGCACCGGGTCGTCGTACTCGTCGTCATCGAGGTCGATCACGTCTTTCAGGTGCACGTACCCGGTGGGCTCGCCCTCGGCGTCGACCAAGACGTACCGGCTGAACCCGTGCTGCGCCACGGCGCGCTCGACGTCGCCCGGAGCCGCGTCTTCGGGAAGAGTCACCAGCGTCTTCATGCCGACCGTCACATCCCGCACCGTCTTCTCGGTGAACTCGAACGCGTTCGACAGGGTGCCGGTGACATCGGTCAGCACCCCCTCGCGGGTCGAGGTGGCGACGATCGTCGCGACCTCGTCGACGGTGAACGCGGAGTTCGCCTCGTTCTTGGGCTCGACGCGGATCAGTCGCAGCAGACCGTCGGTCGCGGCATTCAGAACGAGGATCACCGGACGGAACACGGTCGCGATCGCCACCAGCGGCGGCGCGAGGATCAGTAGCAGACGGTCGGGCAACGCGAACGAGAGGTTCTTGGGAACCATCTCGCCGAGCACGGCGTGGAGGAACGAGACCACGACCAGCGTCAGGATGAAGGCGATCGTGCCAACGACCTCGACGGGCAGGTGGGTGAGCTCGAGCGGGATCTCGAGCAGGTGGTGGATCGCCGGTTCCGACAGATTCAAGATCAGCAGGGATGCGATGGTGACGCCGAGCTGGCAGGTGGCCAGCATGAGGGTGACGTGCTCCATCGCCCAGAGGGCCGTCTTCGCGGCGCGCGAACCCGCCTCGGCCCGCGGTTCGATCTGCGAGCGCCGAGCCGAGATCACGCTGAATTCGGCGCCGACGAAGAACGCGTTCACCAGCAGGAGAACGGCGAGCCATGCGATTCCGGCCCAATCAACCATCGGCGGGCTCCCCCGTGGTGGCGATCTCGGTGATCGTCGGCGTGAAGCGGAGGCGGTCGATGCGACGTCCGTCCATCCGCTCGACCCGGAAAACGCCGGCGTCGATCTCGACCGTGTCGCCGACCTCGGCGATGCGGCCCAGCTCGCTCATGATCCAGCCGGCGACGGTCTCGTACGGCCCCTCCTCGGGGACGAGCACATCGGCGCGTTCCAGTAGTTCGTCGGGACGCAGGGCTCCGGGGAAGGTCAACCAGTTGCGGCTTCGCACAACGTCGGCACGGGACCGGTCGTGTTCGTCAGAGACTTCGCCGACCAGCTCTTCGACCAGGTCTTCGAGGGTCGCGACGCCGGCCGTGCCGCCGTACTCGTCCACGACGACGGCCATCTGGAAGCCGCGTCCGCGCAACTCGGCGAGCAGGGTGTCGAGCTTCATGGTCTCGGGCACCCGCAGAGCGTCGGACTGCAGCGCCGACACCGGCACCTGCGCCCGTCGCTCGCGCGGCACCGAGACGGCCTGCTTGACATGGACGACACCGACGATGTCGTCGATGTCTTCTTCGAAGACCGGAAAGCGCGAGTAGCCCGTGCTGCGCGCCAGGGCGAGCACCGCGTCGGCCGTGTCGGCCCGGCCCACCGCGGCGAGTCGGGGTCGCGGGGTCATCACGTCGGCGGCGAAGTGGTCAGAGAACGCGAGTGTGCGGGCGAGAAGGGTCGCGGTGTCGCGGTCGAGCGAGCCTTCGCTGGCGGAGCGTCGGAGCAGCCACCGCAGCTCTTCTGCCGTGCGGGCGGATGACAGCTCTTCTTTCGGCTCGATGCCGACGGCACGCAGAATCAGGTTGGCCGTGCCATTCAGCACCCGTACGAACGGTTTGAACACGGCCGTGAAGACCAGCTGAAGGGGGATCACGAACTTGCCGACCTGACGGGGCAGCGCCAACGTCAGCTTCTTGGGGAACAGTTCGCCGATGATCATCGACAGCAGCGTCGCGATGGTCACGGCAAGAATGCTCGCGACGATCGTGATCGCCGATGTGGGTAACCCGATGCTGCCGAGACCGGGCTCGATCAGGCGGCTCATTGCCGGCTCGACCAGGAACCCCGTCGTCAGGGTGGTCAGCGTGATGCCGAGCTGCGCGCTCGAGAGGTGGGTGGAGGTGCGCTTCAGTCCACTGATGACAGGCCCGAGCATCGACTCGCCCCGAGCCTGACGGGCCTCGATGTCGGCGCGGTCGAGGTTGACCAGCGCGAACTCACTCGCGACGAACAGCCCGGTTCCGATCGTCAGCAGAAGGCCGACGAGCAATGGGGTCCACTCGGGCATCAGGCGGTCCAGGGTCTGACAGACGGAGGGTCATCCATTGTCCGGCGAGTCTACTTGGCTTTGGCTGCGGCTTTCGCGGCTCGTTTGAACTCGCGGACCTTCGTCAGGGATGCCGCATCGACGATGTCGGCGACGGATCGGTACGAATCGACCTCGCCGTAGACCCCCGCGGCCTCGCGCCATCCCGGCGCGTTCAGCCCGTACTGTTTGCCCAGCAGCGCGAGGAAGATCCGCGCCTTCTGCGCCCCGAACCCGGGGAGCGCTTCGAGTCGCGCGAGGATCTCCGCGCCCGTACCCGTCGCCCAGATCGCGCTGACGTCGTCGCCGACCGCGGCGCAGAGAGCCTGGATGCGACCCGCCATCGAGCCCGGAAACCGATGCACCGAGGGCGGCGTCTTACAGATCTCGACGAACGCATCGGGATCGTGGGCGGCGATCTTGGCGGCATCGAGATGCCCGAGCCGCTGCCGCAGCTTCGCTGGGCCGGCGAATGCGGTCTCCATGGGAACCTGCTGGTCGAGCAGCATGCCGATCAGCAACGCGAGCGGGTCGGTCGACAGCAACTCGTCGGCGTCGGCATCCCCGGTGATGTGCAGCTCGATCGTCATGGCTTCATCGTCGCACTCGGTCTGATACGTCGCCAGGGGGATGCCGACTCCCGTGCGCAATGTGAGTCAAGCCTCACGTGAGGCGGCGGGCACATTGCGCAGATGCAATGCCTAGTCCGGCGGGTCTTCGTCCTCCCAGTCCCACCACGCGCGCTTCGCGACGGCGAGCGGCTCCACATCGTCAGATCGCTGGGGGCGGGCCCTACGCTCCTGGAGTCGATGGCGCCGGGGCGGCACCACGAGTGGGTCGGTCACGTAGGGCCATCCGGATCGCCGGTCCCACTTGTCGAAGAGGTCCAGAAGGATTCGGTCGACGCTCTCGAGGGCATCCCAGTGCAAGCGGTATTCGCGCACGTTCTCGTCCTTCCGCACCGTCACGAACCCCGCATCTCGAAGAATCCGGAGGTGGTGCGAGACCGCCGTCCGGCTCACGCCGGTGTCACCGCCGACCGCAGCAGCGAGTTCGCCGGCGGTGTGAGAACCGCTCGCGAGGATCTCGACGATGCGGAACCGCACCGGGTCGCCGAGGATCGCGAAGACGTGCACCCCCGCGACGCTAGGGGCGGCTGCACGATCGTGACGCGCGGTATCCACAGGTCACCACGAGACAGGCAGCGCCTTGCCCTCCTCGTAGCCCGCAGCACTCTGGATGCCGACGACGGCACGCTCGTGGAACGCGGCGAGGTCGGCGGCGCCGGCGTAGGTGAACGAACTGCGCACTCCCGATGTGATCATGTCGAGCAGGTCCTCGAGCGAGGGGCGCAGCGGGTCGAGGTAGATCT
>JBDTQN010000176.1:0-5637 GCA_039932215.1 Pseudolysinimonas sp.
ACACTGCTCGACGCCTGGGACACGCTGCGCGAAAAGGGTTCGCGGCGCGTGCTGCCGATGACGGTGCCGATGCTCATGCCGAACGCCGCATCCGCCGCGATCAGCATGGCTCTCGACGCCCGCGCGTTCGCCCGCACCGACGTCTCCGCTTGCGCTTCGAGTACCGAGTCGATCGCGAACGCCTACGACCACCTGCAGCTTGGTTTCGCCGACATCGTCATCGCCGGCGGCGCCGAGTCATGCGTGCACCCGATCACCCTCGCGTCGTTCTCGTCGATGCAGGCGCTGTCTCGTCGCAACGACGACCCGGCCACGGCATCCCGGCCCTACGACGTCGACCGCGACGGTTTCGTCATGGGCGAGGGCGCCGCCACGATCGTGATGGAGACCGAGGAGCACGCGAAAGCGCGTGGCGCCAAGATCTATGCCGAGATCGCGGGAACCGGCGTCACGAGCGACTCGTACCACATCACCGCGCCCGACCCCGAGGGTCGCGGCGCGGCCCGTGCCGTGCTCGCCGCTCTCGAGCAGGCCGGCGCGACCGTCGACGACGTCACCCACATCAACGCGCACGCGACCAGCACCCCGGTCGGCGACATCGCCGAATACAAGGCGTTGTTGGCCGTGTTCGGCGATCGGGTGCACGGCATCCCGCTCTCGGCCACCAAGGCCGCACACGGGCACCTGCTGGGCGGCACGGGCGCGCTGGAGGCGATCTTCGCCATCCTCGCGGTCAAAGAGCGTCAGGCTCCCCCGACGATCAACATCGCGAACCTCGACCCCGAGATCCCGTTGAGCGTGTCGGGGTCGGTGCAGAAGCTCGGCGACGAGCCGCAGCTGGCGATCTCGAACTCGTTCGGCTTCGGCGGCCACAACGCGGTCGTCGCCATCCGCTCCGTTGAGTGAGCCTGTCGAAATCTAGCGGTACTGCCCCAGTTCGGCGGTGCGCTCGGCGCGCAGCTCGAACCAGGGATGCGTGCGCACCGAGGGAGCGTATCGGCCGATGCGGTGGCGCGGTGAGCGCTTCACGGCGATCTTGCGCCCCGTGATGACGGCCAGGCTCTGCGTGATGACCTTCACCACGGTTCAGCCCACCTTGTGCAGCCAGATGACCGGGCTGTCCTCACTGGCGCGACGGAACGGCTCGAGCTCGTCGTCCCACGCCTGACCGAGTGCGACACGCAGTTCGCGATGCAGTTCGAAGGCGTCGGATCCGGCCGATTCCATGGCCGACCGCACGCGGTCCTCGGGGATGACGATGTTGCCGGCGGTGTCGGTCTGGGCGAAGTAGATGCCGAGTTCGGGCGTGTGCATCCATCGGCCGCCGTCGGTGCCGAGACCGGCATCCTCGGTGACTTCGTAGCGCAGGTGCTCCCAGCCGCGCAGCGCGGAGGCGAGGCCCGCACCGGTGCCGCGCTCGGCCTCCCAGTAGAACTCGGTGCGGGATGCGCCCTTGAGCACGGGCTGGTCGCGCCAGTCGAAGTTCACAGCACGCCCGAGGGCACGACCGGCAGCCCACTCGATGTGGGGGCAGAGGGCGCGCGGAGCAGAGTGAACGTAAATCACTCCGCGGGCAAGCGCCGCAGTATTCGTAAGCGCCACTTCTTTCTCCATTCGTAGGTGCGACTTCCCCATCGACCTAAATGAATGGATGCTGTGGTGCTGAGCCGATTATGCCCGATGATGCCTCGAAATCACAACATTGTGATTCAACGGTGATTGGGCCTGTCGAAATCTATTTCGCGTCGCCGTATCGATTCACGACGGCGACCGACAACGCGAATTCGACCGGGATGGTGCCGAACATCAGGCGACCGGCTTCCGCTGCCGACGCGCGCAACGCTTCGGCAACCTCTGCGGCCTGGGCGAGCGGAGCATGCACGATCAGTTCGTCGTGCAAGAAGAACACCAGGTGCGGACGGCCCATCACGGGGGCGTCGGGCTCTCCCAGGTCCCACAGTCGGCGTCGCAGCGAACCGATCCAGCACAGCGCCCACTCGGCCGCGGTGCCCTGCACCACGAAGTTGCGCGTGAACCGGCCCCACGCGGCCGCCTCGTTGCGTGCCCGGCGCGCCTCAGCATCCGTCGCGGTCTCGTTGTAGCCGGCGCCGGCACCTCGCGGCGAGCTGCGTCCGAGCCAGGTACTGACGACCTGCCCCTGCTCCCCCGCGCGTGCTGCCGCTTCGACGTACGACATCGCCGCGGGAAACGCCTTCTCGATGCGCGGCCGCATGCGCCCGCTCTCGCCGGTGGTTCCCCCGTAGATGGCGCCCAGCATCCCGTACTTGGCTTGCGGACGCGTCTCGACGGCACCGCTGTCGACCATGCCCTGGTACATGTCGGTGGAGCGGCCGGCGCGCGCCATGGCCGTGTCGCCCGAGATGGCGGCGAGCACGCGCGGTTCGAGCTGGGCGGCATCGGCGACGACGAAGGTCCAGCCGGGGTCGGCGATGACCGCGCCGCGCACGGCACGCGGCAGCTGCAGCGCTCCACCGCCGTCGGACGCCCAGCGGCCCGTGACGACGCCTCCGGGCACGTAGGTGGGGCGGAACCGGCCGTCGTGCACCCACTGGTCGAGCCAGTTCCAGCCGTTGGCGGTCTGCAGCCGCGAGAGCTTCTTGTACTCCAGCAGCGGCGCGATCACCGGGTGCTCCACCTCTTTCAGCTCCCACGAGCGGGTCGAGGTGACTTGCAGTCCGGCGCGTTGCAGGCCTTTGAGCAGTTCGACGGGCGAGTCGGGGTTCAGCGTCGGGTCATCGATCGCGGAGCGCACCTCGGCGAGCATCGCCTCCATGCGCGCGGGACGGGCGCCGGCGGCGGGCCTCGGCCCGAGCAGTTCGGCGAGCAGCTGTTCGTGCTGCGCGGCGTCCCACGGCAGTCCTGCGACGTGCATTTCGACCGCGGCCAGCGCGCCGACGCTCTCGGCGGCGAGCAGCAGGTTCAGCTTGCCAGGCACCGGGGCCGCGTCGACGGCGATCCGCTGACGCCGCAGTTCGGCGACCGGGTCGGCGTCGGCCGAGGCCGGCTCGAGGTCGAAGAGCGCGTTCGACGACATCGGCCGCGACGGTGTCGGATCGTCCCACTCGTCGAGAGGCAGTTCGGCCAGCGCGGTGCCGGCTGTCGCGGTCGCTGAGCGCAGGATGCGACGGCAGAGCCGCAGGTCGAGGGCGCGTTCCACGCGTGTGCCGGCTTCGAGCAGCGGCGGGTACCAGCGCGACGTGTCGTTCCACACCCAGCGGGGTTTGCCCGGCTCGCGTTCGGCCACCCACTCCGGCAGGTCGGCGGGCCGCACCACGCTCATCCGTGGCCGCGAGGCCGCCTCGTCGAGTTCTGTCGCGACGACCCCGTCGGCGACGGAACGAAGGGCGATGAACACTCCCCCAGTATCGTTCGGACGATCGACATCGCCGCCCTCGCCACAGCCTTCTCGGCAGACGACTTCACCGTGTTAGGCCGCCGAGAGCGCCGTCCAGACGATGTCGGCGAGCTTGTGGAGCCCCCTGATCGACAGGTAGTTGGTGTCGGGCGCCAGGTCGTCGGGAGTCAATTGCATGTTCAGAACGTCGTCCCCTCCGAAGATGCATCCGTCGACGGCGTCGCACGCGTCACGCAGCTGGTTCTCGTACTCGTCGACGATTCCCTGGTAGTTCGCGATCACCTCCGGAAGCTGTTCTCCGTCGGAATCGAATACGTCGCAGGGTCCGCCGCCTTGATTCGCGGCGACGATGTCGGGTCGCAGCGAGATCACGTCGGTGAAGTTCTGCACGTCGCCCCACAGCCCCGCGACGTAGATGCGCGCGTCCGGCGCGCCGACGTGGATGCTGGCGAGCACGGCTGCAATCTTCTCACCGTATGCGTCGTAGTTGTCGTCGTCGGTACCGTCGCAGCGGATGTCGTTGTCGATGGTCTGGATCAGGAACAGATCCGGCAATCGGTCTTCTGCCAGCGCTGCGTCGACCTGCGCGGGGAGATCGTGGACGTTTGACCCCGAAACCGCCTCGTTGTACGCGTGGCCGCTCAGCGCGGGGCTCTGCACGACGGCGCGCTGGTAGACGCTGAGAACGTCCTTGTTCGTCCCGGTCGCCCAGGAGTTCTCTTTCGCGTCCTGATTCGGTTTATCCGGATCCGAGTTGAAGCCCGTCGCCCCGGAGTGTCCGAGCACCACCATCGCGGTCGGCCACCTGTCCATGCCATTTGGCACAGGCGCACACCCCGCCAACACGATCGCGACAGCAGCCAGCGTCGCGAGAACGGCAGACACTCGGCTCACGCGATCCTCCTCGATCGAGTGACTACACAGTAGACCCGGCCTGCCTACGCGAGGGCGTCGATGCAGGCGAGAAGCGAGCCCTCCAGCGCACGGCGTTCCGCGGCCGCGAGACGCGAGAGCATGCGATCCTGGACCTCGGAGACGAGGATTTCAGCGCGACCGAGCAGTTCGGTGCCGGTCGCCGTCAACTCGGTCGGCAGAGCGCGACCGGTATCCGCACGGACGGGTCGGCGCACCAGTCCACGTTCGATCAGCGCTCGGAGCAGCGCGTTCATCGACTGGCGCGTCACGAAAGCTCCCCGCGCGAGTTCGGACGCCGATATGCCCGGCTGCTCGTGGACGAGGACCATGCACGCGTACTGCGACACGCTCAGACCGAGGGGCCGCAGCGCATCTTCCATGCGGCTGTGCAGTGCCGCTTGAGCGTGCTTCACGAGATAGCCGATCGACGAGGTGTCCGGTGCCATGTCAGTAGCCTGACATACTCTTCATGTCAGGAAGTTGACATCAATCAAGGACACACACATGAGCATCACCGGCCCCGACTTCGTCTCGCTGCAAGTGCGCGACCTGGAGCGTGCGGCGACCTTCTACGAGTCGGTCGTCGGCATGAAGCGCGCTGCGGTGTCGCCCCCGCATGCCGTCGTATTCAACACAACTCCCATCGCCTTCGCAGTGCGTGACGTCGTACCCGGCGCCGAGATCGACCCGGCCGTCACCGGGCACGGGGTCGCCCTTTGGTTCCACGACCCCGATGGCGTCGCACTGCACGAGAAGCTGGTGGCAGAGGGCGTGACGATCTCGCAGGCCCCCATCGATGGACCGTTCGGACACACGTTCACGTTCGTCGACCTCGACGGCTACGCGGTGACCGTGCACAACCGCCAGTCGCCGGCCTAGAGCGCCCGCACCATCTCGATCTCGCCCACACCCGGCTGCTCCGGGATCGCAGCGACGACGCCCGTCTCCTGGAACCCGCGCTTCTGGTAGTACCGACGAGCGCGCACATTCGCCTCGCCGACGTGCAGGTACAGCTCACTCAGGTGTTCGCCTCGGGCCCACTCGGCGATCTCGCTCAGCAGTGCGTCGGCGACACCGGCATCCCCTCGCCAGTCGGGATCGATGAACACGCCGACCAGGTTCGCGCGTCGCGCGCCGGGCCGCGGGTCGATCACGTAAGGCGGGTCGCCGTCGGAGAGGAACGCCGACATGCTGCCCACCCAGGTGCCGTCGGGTGCGACGGCGACCACGCGGGTGTTCCCGTCTGATCGCGACCGAGCGATGCGCGAACGCCATTCGGTCTCGTCGAGCGCCCGCACCTGCTCGGGCGTCTCGAGAAACGCGATCGGCGTGTCGATCACCATCTG
>JBDTQN010000177.1:0-5630 GCA_039932215.1 Pseudolysinimonas sp.
TCTCGGATGCTGGGGTGCGGTCCGTCGAAATTGATCGCGGACGGCGACCCGATCAGCACGTCGACGGTGCCCGGGCGACCCTTCGTCCAGCCGGAGGGGGCGATGGCCGATCGCACGATCTTCTCTTTGGGCGAGGCGAGCACGTCGGCGACGTTGAGGTGGCCGGCGACCGCGATGTCCATCCCGGTCGAGACATCGGATTGCGGGTCGAGGTCGACCACCAGGGTCGAGATGCCTTTCGCGAAAGCCGCCGAGGCGAGCCCGAGCGTCACCGTGGTCTTTCCCACGCCTCCTTTGAGGGAGCTGACGCTGAGCACATGCACGAACAGGGAGCCTACCGTCAGTAGTCTGAGAGAACCCAACCGACGCCACCCTTTCGAGAGGACCCCGCTTGTTCCGCAAGATCCTGGTGGCGAACCGAGGTGAGATCGCGATCCGCGCCATGCGCGCCGCCTATGAACTCGGTGCGCAGACGGTCGCCGTCTACCCCTACGAAGACCGCAACTCGTTGCACCGGTTGAAGGCAGACGAGGCGTACCAGATCGGCGAGGAGGGCCACCCGGTCCGCGCCTACCTCGACGTGTCCGAGATCATCCGCGTCGCCACCGAGAGCGGCGCCGACGCGATCTACCCCGGCTACGGATTCCTCAGCGAGAACCCCGACCTGGCCCAGGCGGCGGCCGAGGCGGGCATCACGTTCATCGGCCCCGGCAGCCATGTGCTCGAGATGGCCGGCAACAAGGTGACGGCGAAAGAGCACGCCATCGCGGCCGGTGTCCCCGTGCTCAAGTCGACCCCGGCATCCAGCGACATCGAGGCTCTGCTGACGGGTGCCGACGAGATCGGCTTCCCCGTTTTCGCGAAGGCGGTCGCCGGCGGCGGCGGGCGCGGGATGCGGCGGGTCGATGCGAAAGAAGACCTGCGTGAGGCGCTCGAGGCCGCCATGCGCGAGGCGGACAGCGCATTCGGCGACCCGACAATGTTCATCGAGCAGGCGGTCGTGCGTCCCCGCCACATCGAGGTGCAGATCCTCGCCGACGGCACGGGCGAGACGGTGCACCTGTTCGAGCGCGACTGCTCGGTGCAGCGACGCCATCAGAAGGTGGTCGAGATCGCCCCGGCACCGAACCTCGACGAGGGCGTCCGGCAGGCGATGTACCGCGACGCGATCGCGTTCGCCAAGTCGATCGGCTACGTCAACGCGGGCACCGTGGAGTTCTTGCTCGACACGGCGGGGGAGCGCAAGGGTCAGCACGTCTTCATCGAGATGAACCCGCGCATCCAGGTCGAGCACACGGTGACCGAAGAGGTCACCGACGTCGACCTCGTGCAGTCGCAGATGCGCATCGCGGCAGGCGAGACCCTCGCCGACCTCGGGCTGCACCAAGAGAACCTGCACCTGCGTGGCGCGGCCCTGCAGTGCCGCATCACGACCGAGGACCCGGCGTCGGGTTTCCGCCCCGACACCGGCAAGATCACGACCTACCGCTCGCCGGGTGGCGCGGGCATCCGCCTCGACGGCGGCACGGTGGCGGCCGGCGCTCAGGTGAGCCCGCACTTCGACTCGATGCTCGTGAAGATGACCTGCCGCGGTCGCGACTTCGGCGCCGCGGTCGCGCGAGCGCGGCGTGGCCTGGCCGAGTTCCGCCTGCGCGGCGTGACCACCAACATCCCGTTCCTGCAGGCCGTGCTCGAAGACCCGGATTTCGTGGCCGGCGATCTCAACACGAACTTCATCGAAGAGCGCCCCTGGCTGGTGCGTGGTCACCCGTCGAAAGACCGCGGCACCAAGATCCTCAATTGGCTGGCCGATGTGACCGTGAATCAGCCCAACGGCGCCGGCGAGGGACTCATCGACCCCGGCGTCAAGCTCCCCGCGGTCGACCTCGACGCTCCAGCCCCCGACGGGTCGCGCCAGCGTCTGCTCGAACTCGGCCCCGCCGGCTTCGCCGCCGCTCTGCGCGCGCAGACACCGCTGGCGGTCACGGACACCACGTTCCGCGATGCCCACCAGTCGCTGCTCGCGACGCGCGTGCGCACCAAAGACCTGATCGCCGTGCTGCCGCACGTCGCACGGCTCACCCCGGGTCTGCTCAGTGTGGAGGCCTGGGGCGGTGCCACCTATGACGTGGCGCTGCGGTTCCTCGGTGAAGATCCGTGGGAGCGGCTCGCGGCGATGCGCGAGGCGCTGCCGAACATCGCGATCCAGATGCTGCTGCGCGGCCGCAACACGGTGGGCTACACGCCGTACCCGACGGCGGTGACCGATGCCTTCGTCCGTGAGGCTGCGAGCACAGGCGTCGACATCTTCCGCATCTTCGACGCCCTGAATGACGTGGATCAGCTGCGCCCGGCCGTCGACGCGGTGCTCGAGACGGGGACCGCGGTCGCCGAGGTGGCGCTCTGCTACACGGGCGACCTGCTCGACCCGGCCGAAGAGCTGTACACGCTCGACTACTATCTGCGGCTCGCCGAGCAGATGGTGGAGGCGGGCGCGCACATCCTGGCGATCAAAGACATGGCCGGGCTCCTGCGGGCGGGTGCGGCCGAGAAGCTCGTGGGCGCGCTGCGTGAACGGTTCGACCTGCCGGTGCACGTGCACACCCATGACACGGCGGGCGGCCAGCTGGCGACGCTCCTGGCCGCGAGCCGGGCGGGTGCCGACGCTGTCGACGCCGCGAGTGCGCCGATGGCGGGGACGACCAGCCAACCCAGCCTGTCGGCCCTGGTCGCGGCGACCGCGCACACCGATCGCGATACCGGGATCAGCCTGCAGTCGGTCAGCGACCTGGAGCCGTACTGGGAGGCCGTACGCAAGGTCTACCGGCCGTTCGAGTCAGGGCTCCCGGGCCCGACCGGCCGGGTGTACCGGCACGAGATCCCGGGCGGTCAGCTCTCCAACCTGCGCCAGCAGGCGATCGCTCTCGGGCTCGGTGACCGCTTTGAGGTCATCGAAGACCTGTATGCGGCGGCCAGCGACATCCTGGGCCGTCCGCCCAAGGTGACCCCGTCATCCAAGGTGGTCGGTGACCTGGCGCTCGCCCTGGCGGCGGCGAACGCCGACCCGGCCGACTTCGAGCAGAACCCCGACAAGTACGACATCCCCGACTCGGTGATCGGCTTCATGGCCGGCGAGCTGGGCGATCTGCCCGGTGGCTGGCCGGAGCCGTTCCGCACGAAGGTGCTCAAGGGACGCAACGTCAAGATCGGCGTCGAAGCGCTGACCGACGAAGACACGTCCGCCCTGGCCGCGGCGCCGGCGGTGCGTCGCGCCGCGCTCAACCGTCTGCTGTTCGCGGGCCCAACGCAGGCGTTCGAGCAGGTGCGTGAGCAGTACGGCGACCTGTCTGTCGTCGACACCCCCGACTACCTCTACGGTCTGCGGCCGGGTGTCGAACACGAGGTCGCGATCGGTCAGGGCGTGACCCTGCTGATCGGGCTCGAGGCGATCGGCGAGGCGGACGACAAGGGCATGCGCACCGTCATGGCCACCCTCAACGGGCATCTGCGACCCGTCTTCGTGCGTGACCGCAGCATCACCGTCGAGAGCAAAGCGGCCGAGAAGGCGGATGCCGCCCAGCCGGGTCAGGTCGCGGCGCCGTTCTCGGGCGTGGTGACCCTCAAGGTGGCCGAGGGCGACATGGTCGAAGCCGGCCAGCAGATCGCATCCATCGAGGCGATGAAGATGGAGGCCGCAATCACGACTCCCGTTGGTGGCACGGTGTCGCGCGTGGCGATCCCGGTGACGCAACAGGTGGATGCCGGGGACCTGCTGGTGGTCGTCGCCTAAGCTTGAGGGTTGTGGCTGACGACGAGACGTACGAGACGGGTCTCGAATTGGCGACCCCGGATGCGGCCGCGCCCCTCGTCAGAACCGCATCGATCGTGCTCCCCGCCTCCGCAGTACTCGAGGTCGGGAGGGCGTACGAGCAGCAGGCCGCGGCCGAGGCCGCGGCGATCGCCGAGTCGGCCGTGCCTCCGCTGCCGATCGAGGTGCCTCCGAAGTCGCTGCACGCCCGGTGGTTCGAGAATCCGCCACGTCTGGTGCGCGCCTACCGCGTCGTCGCCCGCGCCGCCGCGCGACTGAACCGGCGCGGTGTGCACCGCCGCCGCCTGCTCGATGCGCGGATCGCGGCGCCGTTCGTCGACGGATCCCGTTTCGTTCCTGTTATCAGCCGCCAGGGTGGCATCGGAGCGACGACGGTGACGACCCTGCTCGGGTTGGCTCTCGCCGAGACGCGCGGCGACCGCGTGCTCGCCATCGATGCGAACGCCGACCTGCCGATTCTCGTGGGGCTCGTCGAGGAGGGCAGCCGACTCGAGGTGCGCGGTCGTTCGGCCCTCGTCACGCCGACTGACGAGTTCAGCGTCGTGCTCACCGACGGCGCGACGGGGGTGCACGACCCGGCGATGAGCGCGGCACTGCGCCGAGCAGACGGGGTGGTGCTCGTCTCGGGCGGCACGTCCGAGCAGGCGCGCATGGCCTCGGCGACGGTGAGCTGGCTCGAAGAGAACGACCTGGCCGACTTGGCGGCGAATGCGGTCGTCGCGATCAACACGGCGACGCCGGGCACCCGCTACGAGAGCCTCGACGCGATCGAGGCGCACTTTCAGGCACGGGTGCGCGACGTCGTGCGCATCCCCTATGACGAAGAACTGGCGGCCGGCACTCCGGTGCGCTTCGGCGCCCTGCGCCCGGACACACGAGACGCGGCGCGAGACCTCGCCGCGAAGGTCGTCGACGGTCTCCCGAGCGGTCGTGCGGCGTGACCGAGCGGCAGATCCGCCTGTTCGGCGACCCGGTGCTGCGCTCGGTGTCCGATCCCATCGTCGTGACGCCGGGAGACGCCCGCATCGCCGGTCTTGTCGAAGACCTGATCGACACCGTCACCCCGCCCGGACGAGCCGGGGTGGCCGCACCTCAGATCGGCGTCGGCCTGAGGGCGTTCAGCTACAACGTGGACGACGTGATCGGCTACGTGATCAACCCCGTGCTCGAGGTCGACGGCGAGCCAGAGATCGTCGATGAGGGCTGCCTCTCGGTACCCGGCTTCTACTTCCCGCGACTGCGATACCCGCGTGCACGGGTGACCGGCGTCGACATCGACGGCAACCCGGTGGTGCTCGAGGGTGACGGCCTCATGGCGCAGGCGCTGCAGCACGAGACCGACCACCTCGACGGCAAGCTGTACATCGAAGGTCTCGAGCCCGAGGTCAAGCGCGAGGCCATGCGCGAGGTGCGCCAGGCGGAGTGGTTCCGCCTCGGCGGTTGAGGCTGTCGAAACCTAATGCACCAGCGACTGCCCCTGGGTCGGAGCGTCGGCGTACATGCCCTCGATGACATCGGCGAAATCCGTCAAGATCGGCCCGCGCTTGATGCTCATCTTGGGCGTCAGGTGTCCGCTCGCCTCGGTGAACTCGGTGGGGACGATCACGAACTTGCGGATCGACTCGGCACGTGAGACCCGGGCGTTGGCGGCATCGACCGCCTTCTGCACCTCGGCGAGCACCTTCGGGTTCTTGACTGCGTCATCCAGGCTCATGTCGCCGGCCTCGCCGTTGTTGTTCAGCCAGACCGGCAGCATCTCGGGGTCGAGGGTGATGACGGCGCCGACGAACGGCTTGCCCTC
>JBDTQN010000178.1:0-5628 GCA_039932215.1 Pseudolysinimonas sp.
GCACGAGCAGCGTCATCGCGATCGCGAACACCGCATCGCTGAAGAACTGGATGCGGTCGGTGCCCTCGCCCCGCGACAGCAGGTTCGCGTAGCGGGTGCGCACGTCGTCGGCCATGCAACGACTCTAGAGCTGCACCCTCACCAGGTCTCGGCGCCGGCGAGCGACGTGGGCGCGGGGCGATAGCCGAGGTGCTCGCGCGCCGCGCGCAGGTCGAGAGTGCGCTCCATGCCCAGCTGCGACACGGCGTAGCGGGTGAGGCGGGGCCGGGTGCGGGTGAGCCGAGCGGCGGCCTCGAGGGTGCCGGCGAGCGCGAAGGCTGCTCCGTACGGGATGGCCACCAGCCGAGCCGACACCCCGCGCCGCTCGAGCAGCTCGCGCAGCATCGCCGACAGCAGCACCGGCGTGTCGTCGGCGATGTTGTACGTGCCGCGCGGTGACACCGGATCGAGCGCACGCCGCACCGCCAGCACCAGGTTGTCGATGCTCGTCAGCGAGTGCCGCACCTCCGCACCCTCGGGCAGCACGAGGCGCCCACGCCGCACCCCCGCGAGGATGCGCGGCAGCAGGGTGGTGTCTCCCTGCCCGTACACCCCGTGCGGGCGCAGGATGACCGCATCGGTGCCGGCCAACTCGAACTCCGCCAGGGTCTTCGTCTCGGAGTAGAAGCTGAGGTGCCTGCGCACCGGCGACTGGTCTTCGCCGATCTCGACGCTGGGTTCGAACGGGTCGTACACGCTCGAGGTAGAGAGGTGCACGATGCGTGCGTGCGGGAAGCTGCGCACCACCGCACGGGTGCCGTCGCGGTTGACCCGCAGCGCCGAGTCCCGGTCGGCCCAGTCGTCGGCGAGCGCCGCACAGTGCACGACGGCGTCGAAGTCGCGATCGGCCCGCACCGGACCGGTACCCACGTCCCACCGCCGGTAGCGCGCGTGGGGGTGTGTCCAGCCGTCGGGGCGCCTCCCGAATCCGACGACCTCGTGGTCGAGATCGGCGAGCGCGGTGGCGACGGCTCCCCCGATGAAGCCGCTGGCGCCCGTCACCGCGATCTTCACGGCACGCGGTCTTTCACCAGCACAGCCAAAGCTGCGCGATCGAGTTTGCGCCCTCGACCCGACCGCGGGAGTTCTGCGACGGCGACAACCGCATCCGGCAGCACCCCGGCGTCGATCAGCGCCGGCAGCGCGCGCCGCACCCGTGCCACCAGGTCGTCGGGGTCCTGGCCCCGCTCGGGAACCAGCGCCAGCACGATCCGGTCATCGCCGATCGCGTCGGGCACCCCGATCATCGCCACATCCGACACCCCGGGCAGCCCGGCGATGATCGGCTCGTACAGCCCCGGATAGACGTTCTGCGTGCCGCGGATGAACATGTCTTTGCGGCGACCGAGCAGGGTCAGGCGGTCGCCGTCGAGCCGGGCAAGGTCGCCGGTCGGCACCTCGGTCAATGGATGCTGCGGCAGGTCGGCGAGATATCCGTGCGCCAGGCCCGCGCCGCTCAGCATCAGCTCGCCGTCGACGATGCGGGCGGAGACGCTCGGCACCACCCGGCCGACCTCGTCCCCATCGGCCAGCGGCGCGCGGAGCTTCGCGACGCCATCGGCGATCGCCACGGGCAGGATCTCGGTCATGCCGTAGATCGCGCGGATGCGCGCATCGGGGAAGCGCCGATGGGCACGGGCGAGCAACGGACGCAGCACCGGCGCCCCGCCGATCACGATCGTGTCGAGCCGTGGCGGGGCGAGCTCGGGACGTTCGTCGAGCGCCTGCAGGATCGCGTCGAGCGCCGCCGGCACCGCGAACAGCAGCTCGGCGTCGGGCAAAAGCCCGAGGTACTGTTCGGGCCGCGCGCCCGGATTCGTGCCGTACGGCGGGATGGTCCAGTGGGCGCCGGCGATCAGCGCCGGGACGCCCACCATGAGCTGATCGGTGAGCACCCGGTGGCCGGGGCGGATGCCGACCTCGGCAGCGAAGTCGGCCAGGCCGGCGCCAAGGCTGTCGCGGGTGTGCACCACGGCGCGCGGGACGCCGGTGGTACCGGAGGTGAAGATGATGAGCGCTTCGGGGGAGGTGGTCGGGGGGTGGGTTTCGATACGCGGCCCCCGGCCGCTACTCAACCGGCGGAGTGACACCGCGCCGCGCGGCACACCCGGCAGGCGGCGCCCCGCGTACAGGTGCTTCGCGCCGGGGACCAGCCGGCCGTAGGGCGCGAGTTCGAGCCCGCGGCGACGGGCGAGGCGCCGCAGCGGACGCGACGACGCCAGGTACAGCACCGACTCGGCGGCGACCCACTTCGGCGCGGCCAGAGCGGTTCGCGCGCGAAACAGCGCCTCCCCCGCGCCCGGATCGGCGAAGACGACCGTGCCGCCTGCTTGCACGATCGCGAGCGCCAGCACCACGGCATCCAGCCCCGGCCGGATCGAGAACAGCACCCGATCGCCGGTGGCCATCCCCCGCTCGCGCAGTCCCGCGGCCACGGCCCCGATGCGCGTGGCCAACTGCTCGTAGCTGAGCGTGGTGCGCCCGAAGCTGAGCGCGGGCTCTCGCGGGTGCGCGCGAGCGGCATCGAGCACCGCCTGCAGCATGTCGGTCACGAGCGTTCCAGCACGAGCGAGGAGTACGACGGAATCAGCACCCCGCGCGCAGCCCGCCGCGACACGATCTGCGCTGTCGGCGTGGCCAGCAGCGCATCCAACGTCAACCGGATCTGCGCCATCGCCAGCGGCGCCCCGATGCAGTAGTGCGACCCGGCGCCGAACCAGAGCTGTTTCAGCTGCGCCGCCGCATTGGTCTGCGGGTCGAACTCGCCGAGCGCGCGATTGGCCGCGAACGTCGCCAGGATGACGCGGTCCCCCACGCGAACCGGAACCCTCCCGATGCGGTCGGGCGCGATCGTCGAGCGCACCATGACCGGGGTCGGCGTGGTCACGCGCAAACCCTCCGCGATCGCCGGCTCGACCAGGGTGGGGTCCGCGGCGAGACGAGGCAGCCATCCGGTGTCGATCAGGATGGCGGCCAACCGGGGCAGGTACGACACGATCGTCTCGGTGCCGGTCAGCACGAAGGCACCGACCGCACCGAGCGCCTCCCGTTCATCGAGACCGAGGGCGCGCATGCGACCCGGCACGGTCGACTCGTCGCCGTGATAGGCGCGCGCCGCGTGCGAATCCAGTTCGCCGAGGATGCCGCGGGCGACCGCCAGCTGCGGCGCGGTCAGGCGCGGGCGGGCCAGCGAAACGAAACCGGTGATCGCCGAGAGGCGACGGAACAGTTCGTCGTCGATCACATCCTGCTCGAACCCGACGAGACGGCTGATCACGGCCGAGGCGCTGCGTCGCGCGTGGGCGACCAGGTCGACCCGCTCGCCCGAGGCGAGGCGCTCGGCCAGCTCGCGGGTCGCGTCGCCGAGCGACGAGGCGACCAGGGCATCCACGAACGCGGGGGCGAACAGCGGCCCGAGCTTGCGGCGCAGGGCGAGGTGGTCGGCGCCCTCCATGTTGACGAGCACGCTCGGTCCGAGCACCGGCGTCCACAGGTCGCTCGACGCACCCGGCCCCGACTTGCTGAAGCTGGAGGTGTTCATCAGCACCCCGCGCAGCAGCGCCGCATCTTTGACCACCACACCGATGCGCGGCACCCGGCGCACCGGACCTCGCACGGCGTTCAACGCCCGGTACGCGACCGGATGCGCGGCGCGCATCACGCGCTCCTCGTGCCGTCGCGCCCGGGCGAGGCTCACCGGATGTCCACCTGCTCGGGCCGGTAGGCGTGGTCTTTGTACCAGAGCAGGGTGTTCTTCAGCCCCCACGCCTGCACCCGACGGGACGAGCCCTGCACGACGACGTCGCCGCGACGCGCGTACTCGCCGGTGACCTTGCGCACGGCGTTCACCAGGGCGCGATCCTCGTGCAGATCTTCGATCTTGGTGCGCGGGAATCCGCCCGCGGCGACGTACAGCTCGGCCGTGATGCCGACGTTGCATCCCGCGGCCATCATGTAGGGGCCCTTGTACTCGGGCGACTGGTTGGCGCGGCGCACCCGGCCGAACGCCTCGGCGAGGTGGACGGCGCCCCGCAGGGCCGCGCGGGTCGCCCAGCCCAGACCCTCGTCGCGGCGCGGAACGAGTTCGCCGCCGACGATGCGCAGGCCGCGGCCGCCCTCGGCGCGAGGGGTGAGCGAGCGGCGCACCGCGGCGGTCCAGTCGGCGCGGGGCAGGCAGTCGGCGTCGGTGCGCGCGAGCAGCACCGCACCGGCGGCGATCGCGGCACGCATGCCCGTGTCGGCGGCCGCACCCGTTCCCTTGACCGGCTCGTGGATGACGCGCCACCGGGTCAGCCCGCGGGCGGCCGCGAAGTTTTCGACGATGGCGACCGTGGCATCCGTGGACCCGTTGTCGACGAAAACGACGTCGAAGTCGCCGTCACGTTGCGCCGCGAGCGCCTCGAGGGTCTTCGCAACGCCGCCTGCCTCGTTGAGCATCGGGACGACAACCGTCAGCGGCGCGTTCACCGCCGCACCACGTTCACAGCCGCACCACCATGAGTCCGAGCGAGATGCCGCCCGCAAGCCCGATCAACAGCACCTTCGACCCCGGCCGCACCATTCCGCGTTCGCGCGCGAGCTGCAGCTGCAACGGCAACGAGACCGACGCCAGGTTGCCGTGCTCGACGACGGTCACCACGGTGCGATCATCGGGCACGCCCAGCCGCTCGAAGATCGGAGGCAGGTAGGGCAGGGCGACCTGGTGGATGGCGACCAGGTCGAAGTCCTCCCAGGTCCAGCCGTTCTCGGCCAGCAGCTCGAGCACCGGTTCGGGGCCCAGTTCGAGGAACGCCTGCTGCAGCGCGCGGCCGTTCATGTCGAAGTAGCTGGCGTCCGCATCGTGGGGGCGCATGCTGCCGCCGCCGGGCAGCGTGCCGATGTCCCAGTGCCGCGACACCGCGTGAAAGCGGCTCGCCAGGATGCCGTGCTCACCCGCGTCGTCGGCCTCGAGCGTCTGCGCCTCGAGGATGATCGCCGCGGCACCGTCGCTCATCGTGTACCCGGGGAACGACCGGATGAACTCGTCGTGGTCGCGCAGCGTCCAGCGCACCGCGATGTTCGGGGCCTCGCCGCTCGCGATCAGCACCCGCCGGTAGGCACCGCTGCGAATCAGGGCGTCGGCGACCTCCATCGCGTTCAGCACCGAGTTGCAGGCGTTCTTGACATCCATCACCGGCGCGTCGAGCCCCAGCTTCGCCGACACGATGTGGCTGGTCGCCGGCTCGATGAGGTCTTGGCTGGCGCTCGCGAACAGCAGCAGATCGATGTCGCCCGGAGAATCGGCGAGTGCGCGCCGCGCCGCCTCGACGGCGAGATCGGAGGTCTGCCACCCCTCGGGCCGCACGTGCACGTTCTCGACACCGGTCATCCTGCCGATCAGTCCGGTCGCGAGCCGCACCTTCGGGTTGTCGTGGCGCAGCCGCCGCTCGGTGTCGGCGGTGCTGCGGGTGGTCTCGGGCAGGTACACCCCGATGCCTGCCACGCGGCTGCTCACCCCACCGGCCGTTCGACGGGAAACGGGTCGGGTCGAGACAGGCACGAGCGCGAGCCTAGCCCGCTCTCGACCGGGCGCGGCGCGGGCGATAGCCT
>JBDTQN010000179.1:0-5596 GCA_039932215.1 Pseudolysinimonas sp.
GTGCCCGCCCAGGGTCTTGACACTGGTCACCGTCATCGTGGCGGTGAGCTCGTCGCCGGCGACGATCGGGCGGGTGAACGTGAAGCGCTGATCGCCGTGCACGACCCGGCTGAAGTCGACGCCCGCATCGTCGTCGGCGAGCAGTTGCTGCAGCGTGGCGTCTTGGATGACCGTGGCGAAGGTCGGCGGGGCGACGACGTCGGCGTCGCCGGCGGCGCGCGCGGCCGCGGGATCGAGGTTCAGCGGGCTGGTGGCGAGCACCGCACGCGCGAATTCGCGGACCTTCTCGCGGCCGACCAGGTAGGGGGCGGTCGCGGGGTAGCTGCGACCCTGCAGTTCGGGGTTGACGGGCACTCGTCGAGCTTAAAGGAGAAGGCCCGGCTTAAAGCAGAAGCCCCGGCGACCGTCTCTGGCCGTCGGGGCTTCGTGAAGCTGGTGGATCTACTGGCAGCTCTCGCACTGCAGGTCGTCCATCGGGTCGACCGGAACCGCGTAGTCTCCGACGCTGTCGTAATCGTTCATGAGCATCCCCTCTTTCCTGTTGCAGCAGATGTTGCAAGCCTTTTCAAAGTCTCAACCAGAAGTTGAATGTTCTGGTGTGGTCCTTCACTATATAACGGGAATCCCACCGTTGTCATTCCACTACATGTAGTGATTTCGGCGTGTCGCGCTATTTCTCTATTTTCGCGCGCGCCACCGACATTCCGGGGCTGCTGCAGCCCCGCGAAACGCCCTGATCAGGCCTGCGGATCGCCCTCGGGCTCGGCACCCGCGTGCGACTCCGACGTCAGCAGGAACTCGACGAGGCGCTCGACGAGCTCCCAGTCGACCGGCTTCTTGAACGGGAACTTCACCGTGTCTTTGTCGCTGCGGTATTCCTCGAGGTCGCGCTCGAGCGCCGACGGGGCCTTGTTCACCGCGTAGAAACCGACGTGCTTCTTCCAGGCGGCGACGTAGATGGTGTGACGCCCCTCGATGACGAACGCGGGCATGCCGTACTTGATCTGCTCGAGCACCGGCTTGGTCGAGAGGCGCTGCACGAGAGCGCGAATGCGTTCGAGGATGGACCGCACCTCGACCGGGTACTGAAGGATGTACTCGTTGATCGTCGTCGGGGTGGTGGCCATAAGGGAATCGTACGCGGGTCGGCATGGCGGCGATTGCCGCTAGACGGCTGCCGTCGCGCGGTAGTAGTCCGCCAGCCGAAGACCGGATGCGGCGGCCTCGTCGACGATGATCGTTGCGTGGGGGTGGTGCTGCAGCACCGATCCCGGCCACATGCTGGTCACGGGACCCTCGACGATCGCGGCGATCGCGGGCGCCTTGGCCTCACCTGCGGCGACGAGCACGACCGAGCGCGCCTCGCCGATAGTGGCGAGTCCCTGTGTCAGACATCGGGTCGGAACGTCGGTGACGGCGTCGAAGAAGCGGGCGTTGTCGAGGCGGGTCTGGTGGGCGAGCGTCTTGATGCGGGTACGGGAGCCGAGCGAAGAACTGGGCTCGTTGAAGCCGATGTGACCGTTGACACCGACACCGAGCAGCTGCAGGTCGATGCCGCCGGCCGATGCGATGGCACGGTCGAACCGCAGCGCGGCAGCGTCGAGATCGGCCGCAGACCCGTCGGGCACCTGCACCGCACCGGGGGCCATGCCCAGCGGGGCCTCGACGCGGGCGCGGATGAACCACGCGTAGCTGCGCGGGTCAGTCGCGGGGACGCCCACATATTCGTCGAGCGCGAACCCACGCGCCCGAGCGAACGACAGCTCGCCCGCGGCGACCCGCGCGGCGAGCGTCTCGTACACGGCGATCGGCGACGAGCCGGTGGCGAAGCCGAGAACGGCATCGGGCCGACGGTCAACGACGGCGGCGATGCGATCCGCGGCGAAGCGGCCGAGCTCGTGCGGGCGGGCCGCGATCACGACCTCCATGCCTATCCCGCCTCGTAGAGCAGGGCGGCGCCGATCGCGGGCGCTCGCAGCGCCGCCGGCAGGAACGAGATGCGGTCGTCGAGGCGCAGCGACCGCAGGAACGCCGATGGTTCAACCGAGGCGTCGAGGGCGCGGCGCACCGCCTGCTCGGCGCGCTCGCCGAGAGCCGTAATGCCGCCGCCGATGATGATGCGGTCCACATCAACCGTGAGCATCAGTACCCGCACGGCACCGGCCACCCCGCGGGCGAATCCGTCGCGGACGGCGATCGCGTCGGGTCTTCCCGCATCGGCGGCGTCGAAGATGTCCCGCACCGGATGAGGCGATCCGGGAGGCGCGGAGCGCGCCAGGGCCGCGCCGCCGGCGAACGCCTCGATGCACCCACGCTGCCCGCAGTCACACAGTGGGCCGGCCGGGTCGATCGACACGTGACCGATCTCGCCGGCCGCGCCGCCCGCTCCACGGACGAGGGACCCATTGAGGTGGATGCCGGCAGCGACCCCGGTGCCGAGGTTGAGGAACGCCATCGAGCCCTCGACACCCATCAGGGCGCGCGCCCCGAGGGCCGCGGCGTTGACGTCGTTGTCGACATCGGGACGGATGCCGATGGCATCGTGCACGGCATCGGCGAGGTGCCACTCGGTGAGCCGCAGGTTGATCGCCTGGCGGACCGTGCCCGACGCGACGTCGACCTGCCCGGGGATGCCGATGCCGATGGACGCGAAGTTCTCGACCCCGGTGCCGGTGGCGCGGGCGAGCTCCCCGACCGCCCGACGGATCCCCTCGAGCAGCGCGACCGGGCCGTGCGCCGTCGCCTCGGTGACCTCGGAGGTGATCGTCCCGTCGGTCGCCATGGCCACGGCGTGGGTCTTGGTGCCGCCGATGTCGATGCCGATGCGCGTGGTCATGCGAGCTCGACCCGCTCGCCGCTGCGCGCGAGCGAGGCGCGGGTGGCGAGCGAGACCTCGAGCGCGGCGATCGCGGATGCGGTGGTGGAGCGCACCGGCGGCGTGCCCGAGGCGATGCACGCCGAGAAGTACTCGATCTCGCGGGCGTATGGATCGTTGTCGGCGATGGTCAACCGCTCGACCCCGTCGACCGTGCTGATGGTCAGTTCGCTGATCCCGCTGTCGGCCCCGTCGGTCGGTGCTCCCGACACCATGCGGTATCCCGCCTGGCCACGGGTGCCGATCAACTCGAGTGAGCACGAGAACGGGCTGCCCTGCGGCAGGTACGGGAAGCTGTGCACTTGGGCCAGCCCCCCAGCGGCGTACTCGATGGTGGTCTCGAGCGGCGCCTCGTGCGCGATGCGCGCGGCTCGCACGGCCACGGGTGCGCCGAGGAAGAAGTTGGCCTGATCGAAGTCGTGGATGCTGAAGTCGACCGGCACGCCGCCCGACTGGGTCTCGTCGGGCCACCACGGCGCCCAGGTCGGGGTCGCGAGCACACGCGAGGCTCGCACCGCTCGCACCTGGCCGATGCGACCGGAATCCCGCACGGCGGCGAGCGCCTCGTACCCCGCGAAGAAACGGACCACCTGCGCGACCATCAGCACCCGATCGCCACCCGCGGCGGCACTCTCGATGCTTCGGGCGTCGTCGAGCGTCAGCGCGATCGGCTTCTCGAGCAGCACGTGCTTGCCGGCGCGCAGCGCCCTGATCGCGATCGTGGCGTGCGACGGGGTCGGAGTGCACACCGACACACGGTCGACAGCGGGGTCGAAGAGCACCTCATCGAGATGGGTGGTGAACGCGGCACGGCCCGCCACATCTGACCACTCGCGGTCGCCGGGCGCGGTGATGTAGCGGATGTCGTCGGCGTGCCCGAGCCGCGACCAGGCCTCGGCGTGGGTGCGGCCCATGTAGCCCTGCCCGACGATCGCGATCCCCGTCATGCGGGCAGCCTGTCGTAGCCCAGGGAGTGCAGGTGCGCGACCGACCGCGCGACGGCGAGATGTACCTCTTCGACGTCGGCGGGCCCGTCGGGCGTGAACTCGATCTCGATGCTCAGCGGGACCACCGCCCCGGTGTCGCCGGCACGCAGCAGGTCGAGCACGTGCGCGAAGTCGGTGTCGCCGTCGCCGATGGCCGGGAAGTCCCAGTCGGTCGCCGCCCCGGCCTTGTCTTTGAGGTGGATGCCGACCACGTTCGGCAGCGCGCGCGCCAGATCGTCGTACGGTGCAGTGTCGCCGTAGAAGATCGTGTTGCCCGTGTCGTAGGCGATGCCCACGGCCGGTGACGCGATGCGCTCGACCAGCCGGCCGACGGCGTCGCCGGTGGCGTAGTTGGCCCCGTGCGTCTCGATCGCGATGCGCAAGCCCAGGGAGTGAGCTTCGCCGGCCAGCTCGCGCGTCTGGCCGGCGAAGTCCTGTTCGTCGTCGATGTGCGACTCGTCACCGTGGGTCTCGCCCGTTCCGGTGACGACGTACTCGACGCCGAGTCGATGCCCGAGGTGCAAGTTGGCGCGGAATCGCGCACGCCCCTCCTCGGTGGTCAGGTTGGAGTGGCCGCCGAGGGCGACCGCCCGGATGCCGCGCTCGCGCAGGGAGGCCAGCACGGCATGTACCCCCGCGTCGTCGAGGTCGGGCATCACGTGCTCGGTGTAGCCCGCGACGGCGGACAGCTCGATGAGCCGGAGGCCGGAACGGGCGGCGCCCTCGATCGCGTCGGCGAGCGCGAAGCCGTGATACGTGTTGCTGTTGAGGCAGAGCGGGAAGGGCACGGTGTCTCGCTCTCAGGATGCCGCGGGCAGAGCGCCCGAGGAGATCAGTTCGACGAGGGCGGCGTACTCGATCTCGCTGGATCGTCCGCTCCAGACGATTTCACCGGCGCGGAGCACGTCGATGCGATCGCTGAGCGCGGAGAGCTCGTCGAGGTCGTCAGAGACGACCAGGATCGCGGCGGCGCCGTCGGCACGCTGACGCAGCAGTCGGTGTATCTGGCTCTTCGTCCCCACGTCCACCCCGGCTGTGGGTTGATCGATGAGCAGCACCTCGGGTTCGGCGGCGAGCGCCTTGCCAAGGACCACCTTCTGCTGGTTACCCCCACTCAGCGCGCCGACGGGGCGGTCTAGGTCGGCCGGGACGATCTGCAGTTCGTCGATCAGCCGTTCCGCGAGCTTGCGGACTGCGGCGCGCGGCACGAGGCCCGCCGGTCCGAAGCCGCGCTGCAGGGCCATCAGGACGAGGTTGTCGCCGATGGGGCTCTGCATGCTCAGTGCCTGGTATTTGCGGTCTTCGGGGATGAGCGCGATCCCGGCGGCCAGCGCTGCCCGCGGGTCGGAGAACCGCACCGGCTGGCCGTGGAACACCAGGCCCCCTGACGTGGGTCGATCGGCCCCGGCCAGCACGCGGCACAGTCGCGTGCGGCCGGAACCGACCAGGCCGGCGATTCCGTGGATCTCGCCAGTGCGCAACTCGAGGGATGCGTTGCGCAAGCGGGTGCCGACCGAGATGCCCTCGGCGCGGTAGACCACCGGATGGGCGTCGTCGGCGTGGTCTTTGCGGCTCTCGGTCTCGATGGTGCGCAAGAACTCGTCGCCCAGCATCAGCGCCGCCATGCGGTCGACGGTCGCCTCATCGCTGTCGAGTGTGGCGACGATGCGGCCGTTGCGCATGATGGTGATGCGGTCGGTGACGGCGCGCACCTCGTCGAGGTAGTGGGAGATGA
>JBDTQN010000180.1:0-5578 GCA_039932215.1 Pseudolysinimonas sp.
ATCGCGACCGCGGTGCTGCTGCGTGCGGGCGAGGTCGTCGACGGCGTCGAGGTTGCCCGCGAGCGGCGAACGACCAGCAAGCGGGACGCCGACCTGGCCCGCGGCCCGGCACGGCTCTGCGTCGCGCTCGGGATCACGCTCGGCGACGACGGTGCCGACCTCTCGACCGGTGAGATCCGGCTCGAGCCGGCGCCGCATCCGGAGCGGGTCGTCGCGACCGGACCGCGCACCGGAGTATCGGGCGAGGGCGGGTCGGACGCCTACCCGTGGCGGTTCTGGATCCCCGGCGACCCCACCGTGTCGCCGTACAAGGCGTCGGTGAAGCGGGTCCGCACTCGCTGAGTCAGCTGCGCGAGACGATGATGAGCAAGCCGCAAGCGCCTGCCCAGATCATGCTCGTGAGTGTGCCGATGATGAATCGCTCGCGTGCAATGGCATTGTCCAGTTCGCTGAACCTGCCGAGGCCCTTGATCGCGATGACGGCGGCCACGATCTCGAAGCGTCCGAGCACGATCGCGATGACGATCGCGAAGCGTTCGAGGTAGCCGATCAGCCAGCCGCCGCGCAGCACCTCGCGCTTGGCGCCCTTGCCGGATTCGGCCCCGACGACCACTCCGCCGTGTTCGGCCTCGGAGGCCGCCTGGGGTGCGGCGAGCCCGAGCACCCACACGGTGATCGGGTAGCCGGCGACGACGCCGAGCGCGGCCAGCGAGATGCCGAGCACCGCCCGGAACGCGGGATCGGGCACCGGCACGTCGAGTTGCACGGCTGCCGCGAAGGCGCCAAGTGCGACGGGGACGAGCGCGCCGAGACCGAGGCGCGGCGCATGGTTGCGTGCGGCGACCCAGGCGAAGGCGACCGCGAGGAGGACGACGGCGATGGCTCCGAACCAGACGACCGTCGAGCCGAGAGTGCCCAAGAACTGCGCGATCACTGCCTGTCTCCTTCTGTCGGCGGCTCACCGGCCGCGGCGAGTAGTTCTGTCAGCGCGTCGACCGCGGCTTGCTCGGTGCTCAACTGGGCGTTCTGCACCCGAAGGCTCACCGCCTGCGGGGTGATGCCGAGGCTCGCGGCGAGCTGCGCTTGGGTGGTGCCGCCGATCAGCCGGTCCGCGACCTCCCAGCCCTCGGGAGTGCGGCGCCCGCGCAGTTGCAGCAGCAGGTCGATGAGTGGCTCCAGCAGTTTGGCGTCGGGCAGTCGCCCGGGATCGATGGCCAGCGCGAACCGGGTGGGGCGCTTCTTGGCGGCCCCCACGGCATCCCGAGCCAGGATGAATGCGCTGCCCGTGATCGCGCGGGTCGCGTCGGGCAGCGGTGTGCGTACGTCGCCGATGCCCAGCCCAACGCTCCAGTTGCCGTCGCGGGTGAGGTGCAGCACGAGCTCGAGCGCCGTGCGCGCATCTTCGGTCGCGGCCTGGATCTCGTCGCCGGCCGTGCGGTCGGCCGGCAGCACGAGGCGTGCGCCGGCCAGGGAGTCGATCGCCGTCAGCTGCGCGTCGGCGAGGTCTGCCGCTGCGCGGCTCCCGACCTGGTCTGCGGTGATGGCGAACACATCATCAAGTATCCAGGCTTTACTGGCAGCTAGTCAAGCATGCAGGCTTCAGCGGCCGCCGCCTCCTCCGCCGCCGCCTCCGCCGCCCGATGAGCCGCCTCCCGACGACCCGCCTGAGAAGCTGCTGCCGCCGCCCGAACTCGAGTACGACGACGACACGGTCTGCGCGAAGCTCGTCGTGTTCACCGAGGTCGCAAAGATCGACAGCCCCGCGAAGCCCGAGGTGAACTGCAGGTTGGTCGGCTCGGTCTGGGTCTGGGCGTACTGGGTGCCGAGCACCTCGCCCCACTCCTTCTCGACGCCCCAGACGATGGCCCAGGGGAGCAGCTTCTCGTAGAGCCGCACCACCGCGACCTTGTCGTCGGGATTCACACGGCTGCGCTGGGCGCCCTGAGGGCTCTGCAGCACCTTGAGCCGGTCCTCCTCGGCGATCGTCAAGTACTCGCGCAGCCCCTGCAGGTGCTCGAGCACCTCGGAGCCGAGCTGAGTGCGCCGCTCGGGGACCCCGCCGAAACCGATGGCCACGACAGAGCCGATCATGATGGCGACCACCTGCAGGGTGAGTGTGGCGCTGCCGACGCCGGCGTTGCCTGCCCAGATCACGATGACCCAGGCGCCCACGAGGCAGGCGAAGGCGGCCCAGCGCAGCACCTTCGTGATCGGGCTGGTTCCCTTGGCGAGCAGCTCGCGCTGCTTCGGCACGGCCGCATTCTGCTTCAGCAGCGAGGCGATGCGATCGCCCAGCTTGCGGTTGTTGCGGTCGAGCACGAGCGTCTCGCCCGTACCGTCTTTGCCGAACAGCTTGCGCATCGCGATGTCATCGTCGCGGTCGATCGCCTGATTGCGCTCGAGCAGCTGCAGGCTGTAGCGGCGGCTCTCGCGCTGGTCGGGGTCCTCGATGAGGCGGGCGATGCCCTGCACCGCGAACTGCACGAACTGCGCAGGCAGACCGCGATTCGGTGTGCCCAGGAACGCGGCCGCCGGCATCACCCCCAGCACCTCGGGACCCTCGTACTGCGCGACGACCACGCCCCGTCCGGGCGCGTGCCGCCAGCGCGTCTGTCGCAAGACGATGATCGCGATCGCGATGAGAGCCAGGATGCCGAGGAGCACCCAGGGCAGGATGCGCACGATGGGGTGTTCCTCGATCGTCTGGCCGGGGGTGAAGGTGCCGGCGGCGAATCCGATCGCGAAGGTGACGTTCTGGAACGCGCCGATCTCGGTCTCGTTCAGCGAGACCGTATCGCCGGCGACGTCGATCGGGCAGGTCGCGCCCGAACCGAGCTCGCCGCGATAGCAGGCGGCATCGCCGGTCAGGGCGGAGGCGAGCCCGTCGCCGAGGTGCACGGTCGCCGAGACCGTGCCGAACGGCTGGCTCCAGCTGGTGCCGTTGATATCCCAGTAGAACTCGTCGTCGCCGGTGTCCTCGAAGAAGCGGGCGACATCGCGTTGCGTGTACTCGATGACGTAGGTCGTGCGCCCGTGCTTGAAGGTGTCGTCATCGATGTACATGCCGAGGATGCCGGGGCCGGCGTCGTAGGTCTCCCAGTAGACCGGGTCGCCGTTCTCGTCGGTGACGCTCGTGATCTTCAGGTCGGTGTCGACGCGACGGGGATCGAGCGCATTCGTGCCGCCGTAGGTGCTCGGGATGTCGCGCACGATCCCGCGGTTCTGGTCGTACTCGGGGAAGACGGCGACGAGCGTCTCAACAGTGCGCAGCGTCGCGTGACCTGCGTCGTCGCGGTCGAGGTAGTACTGCACATCCATCGACTCGAAGGTGAAGTCGTCGACGCCGGCCAGCGCGGGGGAGGCTGCCCCCAACATCCCGATCGACAGGCCGACGGCGACGAGGGCGGCGAACAGGCGAGAGCGGCGTCGGGTCACGGTGCGAGCCTACCGACGAGGGCGCGGTAATCTGGGGGTGTGTCCCAGCAGAACGATTCGACCTTCGACGACGTCTGGGATGAGCTCAACTGGCGTGGCCTCGTGCACGTATCGACCGACGCGGCCCAGCTCAAGGCGCTGCTAGCGGGTGAGCCGATCACCTTTTACTGCGGTTTCGATCCGACGGCACCGAGCCTGCATCTCGGCAACCTCGTGCAGTTGCTCACGATGCGCCGCATCCAGCTCGCCGGCCACAAACCGCTCGGACTGGTCGGCGGTTCGACCGGCCTGATCGGCGATCCGCGCCCGACTGCCGAGCGCGTGCTGAACACCAAAGACACGGTCGCCGAGTGGGTCGGTTACCTGCGCGGGCAGATCGAGCGGTTCCTCTCGTTCGAGGGTGACAACTCCGCCCGCATGGTCAACAACCTCGACTGGACCGCGGGTCTCAGCGCCATCGACTTCTTGCGTGACGTGGGCAAGCACTTCCGCGTCGGCACCATGATCAAGAAAGACGCCGTCAGCGCACGTCTCAACAGCGACGCGGGCATCTCGTTCACCGAGTTCAGCTACCAGATCCTGCAGGGGTTCGACTATCTCGAGCTGTACCGGCAGTACGGCTGCGTATTGCAGACCGGTGGTAGCGATCAGTGGGGCAACCTCACGAGCGGCACCGACCTCATCCACAAGGCTGAAGGCGCCAGTGCCCACGCGATCGGCACGCCGCTGATCACCAACAGCGACGGCACCAAGTTCGGCAAGAGCGAAGGCAATGCGGTGTGGCTGGATGCCGCGCTCACCAGCCCCTACGCCTTCTATCAGTTCTGGCTCAATACCGACGACGCGGATGTGATCAGTCGTGTGAAGGTCTTCACCTTCTTGTCGCGGGCCGAGATCGAGGCGCTCGAGGCGCAGGTCGCGGCGGAGCCGTTCCGGCGCGAGGCACAGCGCGTACTCGCCCGCGACGTCACCAGCCTCGTGCACGGTGATGCCGCGACGGATGCCGTGATGGCCGCGTCCGAGGCGCTGTTCGGGCAGGGCGACCTCTCGTCGCTCGACGCCGACACCCTGAGCTCGGCCCTCGCCGAACTGCCGACCGCCACCTCGACCGGAACCGAGTCGGTCGCGCAACTGCTCGTCGACGCGGGGCTCACCACGAGCCTGGGGGAGTCGCGTCGCGCGATCGAACAAGGCGGCGTGTACCTGAACAACGTCCGCGTGGACGATGCGTCCGCGACCCTCGACGGTGCCACTCTCGCGGGCGGTCTCGCCGTCCTTCGACGGGGCAAGAAGACCCTGGCCGGGGTTCGTCCAGCCTGACTTTGTTCCTTTACCACGGTTCGAGGGATGCGGGTAATCATCAGTTACCCCTCAACCTGTGCTTTACGCTTGGCCCTGAGGAGGGGTAGTGGATTCCACGACTGGAGGCGACGCGAACGACGAGTTCGCGCGCTGGCTCGCCGAGACGGCGCGAGCGGAGCAGGCCGCCGCAGAGGCGACCCCCGCCGCCGCGCCCGCGACGCCCGTGCAGCCGCCTGCCGCTCCGCCCGCTGCCCCGCTGCCTCCTGTTTCGGCACCCCCGGTGGCCGCGCCTCCAGTGGCCGCGCCTCCGCCTGCGGCGGCTCCGCCGCAGTTCCCCGCCGCGCCGCCGCCACCCGACTTCTTCGCGGCGCCCGCCGTGCCGGCGGCGCCTGCTGCGGCGCCGACACCCGCGTACGAACCGCACCTCGGCGGCCCGCAGGTTGCTCGGTCGTCGTTCCAGTCCGCTGATGCTGTCCCTGCCGCACCGGGACACAGCACGGCGCCCGCGGCCGAGTACGTGACGCCGACCGTGCTGCCTGCGGCAACTGCCGCACCTCCTGCTGCTGCACCTCCTGCTGCTGCGCCTCCGGCCGCCGCACCGCCGGCCGCCGCACCCGAGCCGCCCACCTGGGCCCCCGGCTACAGCGGACCGCAGACACCTGCCCAGCCAGTTCAGCAGCAGCCGGAACCGCCTCAGCCGCAGTACGCGGCGCCGCCGGCCGCTCCGTCGTTCACCCCGGAGCCCGTCGCCCCGGTATACACGCCCCCGCCCGCCGCGCCGCCGGCGTACGAACCGCCCGCTGCGCCCGTGTTTGAGGCGCCTGCGTACACTCCACCACCT
>JBDTQN010000181.1:0-5568 GCA_039932215.1 Pseudolysinimonas sp.
CTGACGCTCGACCTGGCGCGCGTGTTCTGCGTGCTGCTGGTGGTGGTCATCCACCTGCTGCTCGTCGGGGTCAACACGCAGGGGCGCTCGGGCATCACCCTGGAACGGCCGCTCGAGGCTCAGACCTGGTTCCCGATCGCGACCTGGTTCGGGCAGATCATGCCGCTCTTCTTCGTGGTGGGCGGGTTCGCCGCCATGACCGCCTGGCGAAGCCTGCAGCGCCGAGGCGGCAACGGAGCCGACTACGTGAAGGGCCGCGTGCTGCGTCTGGCTCAACCGACCTTTCCGCTGTTCTGCTTCTACGTCGTCGCGATCGGTGCCGGCCTGATCCTCATCAACCTGACCGGGGCGCTGTCGTTCGAGGTGCTCGACGGCGTGTTCATCGGCGCCGGCTCGCCACTCTGGTTCATCGCCGCGTACGCGCTCTGCCAGGCGCTGGTGCCGTTCCTGGCGAAGATGCACGCGGTCGCACCCAAGCGCACCGTGCTGGTGCTGCTGATCGGCGTGATCGCCGTCGACGTGCTGCACTTCGCGACCGCGGACCTCGGCATCACGAGCTACTGGCTGGGTCTGCTGAACCTGCTGTTCGTCTGGCCCCTCGTGCAGCAGATCGGCTTCTGGTACGCCGACGGCTTCTTCGACCGGCCCTGGTGGCAGTTGGCGCTGATCTCGCTGATCCCGCTCGCGATGCTGTGGCCGCTGACCGCGTTCGGCCCGTACGACGTGAACATGCTCGTGAACCTCAACCCGCCGACGTTGCCGCTCGTGCTGCTCGGGCTGTCACAGGCGGCGTTCCTGAGGTTGCTGAAACAGCCGCTCTCTGCACTGATGCGCACGCGCGTCGCGAGGGGGATCGTGTTCGTCGTCGGCACGCGCCTCATGACGATCTACCTGTGGCACCTGCCCGTGATCGTGGCGCTGTCGGGCATCGCGATCCTGATACCCGGCCTGAGCCCCCGGCCGAACAGCGCCGAGTGGTGGCTCAGCCGGCCCATCGAGTACGTGCTGGTGCTCGGCGTGCTATTCGCGCTGTCGCTGCTCGTCGGCCGATGGGAGCAGCCGCGCGAACTCGGCCCGACACCGCCGGCCCCGATCGTCGCCGTCGCGGTGCTGCTCACCGTCGCGGTGCCGGTGCTGCTCATCCCGCTCGGGCTCGACTTCGCACTGGCGCTCGCCGGGGCGATCACGTTCGGCGTCGCGATCCTGATTCTCGGGCGGTGGCCGCTGCGGCAGGCGCCGGCGCCGCGCCGCTCGTAGGCTGGTCGTCGTGAAAGCGACTGTGATGACCGGCACCCGTTCCGTCGAACTGCAGGAGCGACCCGATCCGGTGATCCTGGCTCCGCGCGACGTGATCGTGCGCGTCGTCGCCGCGTGCGTGTGCGGCTCAGACCTGTGGGGCTACCGTGACTTCGGCGACGGACGCGAGCGCCTGATGGGCCACGAGATGGTCGGGGTCATCGCAGAAGTCGGCGACGAGGTGGAGTCGCTCCACGTCGGCGACTTCGTCATCTCTCCCTTCTCCCTCAGCGACGGAACCTGCCAGTCATGCCGCGCGGGCTCGCCGAGCGTCTGCGACCATGTCACATTCTTCGGCTCGCGCGACCAGGACCGGCTCCCGGTCGACGGCGCGCAGGGTGAACTCATCCGCATGCCGTTCGGCGAGAGTTCGCTGGTGGTCGTTCCCGGACCGGTCGACGACGCGCTCGTGCCGCACCTGCTCGCACTCTCTGACGTTGCCTCGACCGGGCATCACGCAGCGGTCTCGGCGCACGTCGGCCCCGGCGACGTGGTCGTCGTCGTCGGCGATGGCGCCGTCGGACTCTCGGCGGTGCTCGCCGCATCGCGGCTCGGCGCGAAACGTGTCATCGCGATGAGCAGGCACGCGAGCCGTCAAGCCCTCGCCCGCGAGTTCGGCGCGACCGACATCATCGAGGAGCGCGGAGACGGCGCGATCGCCGCGCTGCGCGAGCTGCTCGGCGGGGAACTCGCGGACGCCGCGCTCGAGTGCGTGGGCACCTCCGAGGCGATGGAGCAGGCGCTGGGGTCCGTGCGCGGTGGAGGTCGCGTGGGATTCGTGGGGGTTCCGGGCGATCGGGTCGACCTCGACGTGAACCGGCTGTTCGCGGGGAACATCACCATCGGCGGCGGCATGGCGCCCGCCCGCACCTACATTCCCGAACTGCTGCCCGCCGTGCTCGACGGCACAATGACACCGGGCGATGTCTTCGACCTCGAACTGCCCCTGTCTGAGGTCGCCGAGGCCTATGCCGCGATGGACGAGCGTCGCGCGATCAAGGTGCTGCTGCGACCGTAGGCGTCAGCCCGTCGGCGTCAGCGGCTCAGAAGCCGCCGAAGTCTCCACCGAAATCGCCGCCGAAATCTCCACCGGCATCGCCGCCGTCTGCGCCGGTGTCGGCCGCCGCATCCGTCGACCCGCCGTCCCACGGCAGGAACGCGCTGACCAGGGCCGATCCGATCACGTAGCCAGCGACCGTTCCGATGAGTGAACTCGCAATCATGCTGCCGAAGCCGGGGCCCCGGTACGCGGGGTTCGAGAATGAGCGCTCGAGGGTGCCGGGCTGACGCATCTCGGCTCGCGTTGCGGCACGCGCGAGGGTGGCTGGTTCACTGGAGAGCGGCCGCTCCCCCGTTCCGGCGCCCTTGCTGAGCTCTTCGTAGACGACGGCGCGCTGCTCTTCGGTCAGCTTCGCGAATGCCTCGCGGTGCACCGCTTCGATCGTCTCGGGCGGAGCGGTGCGCAGCAGGTAGCGGTATCGCTCGATCGCGCGCTCGTCGTCATCTCGAGCCTCGGGCGTCGCGGAACGCCCGTCTTCTGCACCGAATAGCCGGTCCATGAATCCCATCTGTTGCCTCCGCGGTTCACGCTAGGTGCGGGAACTGTGCGGCTGCTGGGGAGGGGCTGGGGGTGCCGCCTGAACCGTCAGGCAGTCGGCTGTGCCGTGGCGGCGACCGCCGATGCCTGCTCGCCGGGGATCAGGATCCAGCCGACGATGTAGGCGATCACCTGCGGGCCGGGCAACAGGATCGAGAGCACCACGAGGATGCGGACGATGGTGACGTCCCACCCGAAGCGATGCGCGAGAGCGGCGCACACGCCTCCGATGATGCGTCCGGATTGGGGTCGACGTAGTTCAGCCATGACTCCATCGTGCGTCCGACGCCGCGACGCAACCAGGGGGCTAGCCCCCGGTTTGCCGTTTCACGTGGCATGTCCCTGCTGGAGCCGCACAAGTTGCGCCTCAATTGAGGCGGAACTTGATTCCTTCAGGAGGGGTCATCCTGCTTCGTGCCGATGGAGACAAACCCGCTGACCGCCAGCTCGCGCACCTCCGGCACGATCTCGGCCGTGAGCGCCTCGACATCGACATCGAGGATGCTGGCGACAGCGCCCAGAATCGCGCCGAGGCTGAGTTCGCCGTCGCAGGCGCCGACGACGGCGGCAAGCGCGGTGCCGACCCGCAGTTCGCGATGGAAACCGCCGCCCTGCCTCAGCGTGATCACCGTCGGATGCTCGTCGCCGGGCCAGTGACTGCGTTCCTCGGTGACGTCGGACGCGACCGTCGGGTGCACGGCGAGGAGCGCCGCATCGTCGAGGCGGGCGACCGCATCGTGCGCGGCGAGCGCGGTGGCGAGATGCGCTCCAAGGCCGGAGCCCGCCCCCAGCGGCGCATCGAGGCGCTCGACCCGGCGCAGCATCCGGTCGCCGGTTGGCCGGCGCAGCAGCAGGTAGCCGAACCCGACCGCGGTGACGCCGCGCTCGGCGAAGTCGTCGAGCCACGCACCGACGAGCTGCTCGTAGTCCGGGTTCGACGGGCGCGTGCCGCCGTCGCGGATCCAGGTCTCGGCGTAGCGGGCCGGGTCGAGGGTCTCGCGTTCGACGATCCAGGCGTCGAGCCCGCGGGCATCGGTCCAGCCGACGGCGCGCTGCAGCCCGTCCGCGTCGGCCCGGTACTCCCAGTTGCCGAGCAGTTGTGCGATGCCGCCAGGCGCGAGGTGGTCGGCGACGTCCGACACGATGGCCGCAACGATCGCATCGCCGACCGCTCCCCCGTCGCGGTACTCGTAGGCGGGCACATCGGCGCGACGCGGCGTGATGACGAACGGCGGATTCGAGACGACGCGGTCGAAGCGTTCACCGGCGACCGGCTCGAACAGGCTGCCGATCCGGAACTCGATCGTGTCGATGCCGTTCAAGGCGGCGTTCAGTTCGGCGAGGTCGAGGGCGCGCTGCGAGATGTCGGTCGCGACCACGCGACGCGCTTCCCGCGCGAGGTGCAGAGCCTGGATGCCGCACCCGGTTCCGAGGTCGAGGGCGGTGTCGACCGGGCCGGGCAGCAGCAAGCCGCTCAGGGTCACCGATGCGCCGCCGACACCGAGCACGTGGTCGGTGCGCAGGGCGCCCCCCGTCGCGAGCTCGCCGAGGTCGCTCGCGATCCACCACTGTCCGGCTCCGCGCGCATCGAGGAACGAGTACGGCCGCAGGTCGCGCAACGGCACGACGCGGGATCCGCCCGCCTCGACCAGCCCGAGTGCCGCTGCACCGGTGACCCCCAACGCCGGAAGGGCCGCCGCCGCCGACACCGGGTCGACGTCGAGACCGAGCACGAACAGGCGGGCCAGCACCGCCGCCGCCGTGTCGCTGCCGAGGGCGCGCACTGCCGGAACGCGATCCCCGCGCGCGAGTGCATCCTCGGCTGCCTGCCCCCACAGTGCGGTGAGCCGCTCGACCGTGAAGTGCGCCGCCTCGAGGTCGGCACGAAGCGCTCGAACGGCCGCGGCATCCACCGCCCCATTCAAGCGGATGCGGTCAGCCGTTCAGAACGGAGAGGACGTTGCCGGCCGGGTCGGTGAACCAGGCGATGTCGGGGCCGTAGCCAGACGACTTACCGCGGGCGATGCCCTTGTCGTCTTGGTGGGCGCCCTCATAGCGAAGCAGTTCGACTCCCGCGGCCTTGAGTTCGTCGACGGCGACGTCGATGTCGGCGACCTCGAAGTTGAGCACGGTGAACGTCGCCGGGGCGTGGTCGTCTTTCGGGTAGACGAACACGTTCGTCGTGCCGCCCAGGTTCAACTCGAGGCCCATGCCGTTGTCGACGACCTCGACCCCGAGGGTGTCGCGATAGAAGACGAGGGCGGCGGCCTGGTCGTCGACCGAAAATCCGCTGAAAGCACCCGTGGTGGTGAGCATGGAACTCCCTCGTTTCTATTCGTACACATGGACAGACCATGTGTACACTGTCCACAATGCCACACGTCCACCCGCCCGTCCACAGTCCCGTGCAGGGTCGCACGACCTACCGTCACGGGGCGCTTCATCAGGCCCTGCTCGACGCGGGCGTGGCGATGGCGCGCGAAGGCGGGCCGGATGCTGTGGTGCTGCGCGAGGCGACGCGACGCGCCGGGGTGTCGCCCAACGCGGCGTACCGGCACTTCTCCGATCGGGAGGCCCTTGTCGCGGCCGTCAGTGACGCGGCGTCGAGTGCCTCTGCCGCGGCGATCGAGGCCGAATGGGACGCCGTGCCACCCGGCACCCCTGCCGAGACCGCC
>JBDTQN010000182.1:0-5525 GCA_039932215.1 Pseudolysinimonas sp.
GGGTCGCGGTCTCCGAGCCAGGCGGTCGCATACGTGTCGGCGTCGATTTCGCGCAGGTCGATCGGTTTCTTCAGAACCCGACTGATGACATCCCGTAGCTCGCGTGCCGTGTAGCGGCCGGGGGCGACGAGTTCGTAGGTGGCAGCGGCATGACGCTCGCTCTCGGTAAGCGCCATGACCGCCACGTCCGTCACGTCATCGAGGTCGACCAGGGTTTGGCGCCGATCGAGTGACCACGACAACTCGAAGACACCGCGCTCGAAGGCAGGGCGCAGCTTGAGTGGAAGCATGTAATTCGACGGCTGCAGGATCGTGAACTCGAGGTCAGAGGCCAGCAGGTGCTCTTCGACGTCGCGCTTGATCTCGTGTTGCACCAGATCGGTGATGATCGAGTGCAGCACCGAACTGAAAACGAAGTGGGCGACCCCGGCCGCGCGCGCCGCGTCGATCAGGCCGATGCCCATCGCGCGTTCACCGGGGCTGAGCGTCGCGCCGACGTGGTAGATCTTCGACACCCCGGCGACGGCTCGCGCCTGCACCTCGGGATCAGCGAGATCACCGACGACGACATCGTCGACGCCGAGTTCGCGCAGACGCACCGCCGACGACCCGGACTGCACGTTCGCACGCACGGCAACGCCGCGGCGGAGAAGTTTCGGGATGAGAATGCGTCCCTGGTTCCCCGCCGCGGCGGTGACGAGAGTGAGACTCACGCCGCAGCGCACGCCTTCGCGAACGCGATTTCCGAATCCTCGAACTCGCCGCTGGGCTTGTGGAAGTCGATGCAATGCCCGCTGCCCTTGACCAGCGCGGCATCCACCGACTTGGCGGAGGTGAAGCCCGCCTGATACGAGTCAAGCTCGCCCTGGTCGATGACCCACAGATTGTCGAACTCGCCCATGCGGTGGAAAACCGGCACGGTGACTTTGGCGCAAGTTTCCGCTCGCGCGTCGATCCAGCCGCCGGTGACATCAAGCAGCTCGACCTTGGGCACGGCGGTGTTCGACGGGTAGCTCGCGGCTGGCATGTCGGAGTTGTAGGTGTCGGGCGGGCCGAACATCAGCGAATCCTTGAGCGGAACCGGCAGATCGATCATGGGGATCGGAGGAAGCGACGCCCACGCGCCCTTCGATTCCTCGGGAACCCGAACGCAGCATCCGGACGTCGCCAGCCCCAGCAGCGGCCACGAGGGGGATGACGCAGCGATCTTGGTCGCGACAGCACCGCCGATCGAGTGGGCAATCAGAACGACGCCGGCCATGCCGTCGCCGTGCTCGGCCCAGATCGATCCGATCGCCTCGTTGATCACGTCGGCGTTGGCGAAGATGATCGACCCTTCGCTCTCGAGGGGGGACGAGTCGACGTAGTTCGGGCGATCCAGAGCGATGACCGGAACGCCAGCTGTCGTGGCCCGATCGAGCAGCGAGTAGCCGGGGATGTCGAAGTATTCCGAACTGTACGTGCCGCCGTGCAGGGCGATGACCAGCGGTGCGCCGGGCGCGGCAGTGACGCCGGCGCCGATGTTGGTGCGACCGCTGTAGGTGCGGTCGCCGACCTTGTGGGTGAACGGTGTGGACATCGTCGTCCTTTCGGAGTGGGTGGATTATTTCGGTGATGCGAGTGCGAAGGCTTCGCGCACGCGGGCTGCGACCTCGAGTGAGGCCGCGGGGTCTTTGAAGTCGCCGAGGTGGGCAACGATGGCGGCACCACGGGAGTCGGGTTCGAGGTCAGCGGGCCGCGCGATCACCAGGAAGTGAAAGTGCGGGTGGTTCTCGCCGAAGCTCATGAAGTACACCTTGGGCGCGCCGGTGGCCTCCCGGATCGCCGTTTCGAGCCGTTGCGAGACTGCCCCGAATGCGGCGGCTTCGTCTGCGGTGAGTTCCGCCCATCCCTCGGCGTGCCGCCGCAGACGAAGGAAGAACCAGCCGGGAGCTTCCAGCCCTGTCGGGATCTCGCACGACCAGACGTCGTCGCGCCACACGATCGCGTCGTCGTCCGCCTGTTCAAGCGCGCATGGTCCGCACCCGTTTACGGCGTTCATGCGGATGCCGTTTCGAGCTGTTCGCCAAGGAATGCCTCGATCGTACGTGCGGGCGTTCCCGTGACATCTTCCACGGTCGTGGTCACGAACTCGGACTCCCCGTCGCGGAACAGCTGGTACATCTCTTGGAAGTGGTCGGCCTCCCAGTCGGCCATACCCCGGCCGATGAGTGTCGCGCGTACTTCCGCCGGAGTCGCCTCGACGGTCGAGACCGGCTTCCCGAGCAGGTCGGAGACAAGTTCAGCGATGTCGGCGTACGTGACCGATCGCGGTCCGGTGAGTTCGAGAGTCTGTCCATCCCAGTCGTTGCCGAGCAGCACACGGGCGGCGACCGCGCCGACGTCGCGTGCATCGATGAAGCTGATGCCGGAGTGCGCGATGGGGTTCGGGATTACCCCGGAGGTCTGAAGTGCCGGGATCATCTGCTTTGCGATCAAGACCTGCATGAAGGAGTTGGGCCGAAGGATGACGAACGGCTGACCGCTTTCGGCGAGCACGCGCTCCACCTCCCAGTGCTGCCGGCAGGCATGCGGACCGTTCGGCGTGATGGCAGCGCTGGTCCCGGACACTTTCACGATGCGAGCACCGGTTCGCCTGATCTCGCGAATCACCCGCAACTGCAGATCGGCCATCGAATAGCTGTGCGGAGAAAGAAGAAGCACTGAGTCCACATCTGTCATCGCCTCGGCCAGCAGGGTGGCATCGGTGACATCACCTGTAATCACATGCGCGGAGTCTCCCAACAGTTCGTGGGCGCGTGCACCATCGCGAACAAGGACGTTCGGTGTTGTTCCGGCATCGTGCAGGGCGGCCACAACATGGGGTCCGACGTTGCCGGTTGCGCCCAATACCAGAACTGTCATTCGAGGTTCCTCCGATCGCGCGGTCCCTCGACTGTGAGCTACTCGCTACGATATATCCTGCATCGTGACACAGCCAGACAGGCGACGCAAGCGCGCGATCAGCGAGCGGTTGCCGACGCTTCCATCTGCGTGACGAATTCGCGGATGTGATCGCGGTTCGTGGACAGGTGCTCGTCCAGGGCGGCGGACATCGCATCGGCATCATCTGCGAGGGCGGCATCTACCAGGAGGCGGTGCCGCGCATACCGCGCTGTGCGTTCGGCCTGGGTGATCTGGGTCGGATCGAACACGAGGTGCGAATACCGCTCGGTGGCGATCCACAACGTTTGCAGGATGCGGTCGTCCCATTCGTTCGCCGCGGGGTGAACGAGCGCGGCGTGCAGGTCGTAGTGCGCCTGCCAGGCGAGCTCGGGGTCGTGATCGCGGCTGGTTTCGAGCAACTGCTCGAGGCGCAACACCTGTTCCGGCGTGTGGTGGCCCGCCGAGGCGCCGGCCAGCGGAAGTTCGATGACAAGGCGCAGTCGGTAGATCGCCTCCATGTCGGCGATCGACAGTGGCGCGACCTCGGCGCTGCGCGCCTGGCGCAGTACGATCAGCCCCTGCGATTCGAGCCGACGCAGTGCCTCGCGAATCGGGATGTGGCTCACGCCGAGCTGTGTCGCCAGGTCGCGAATCGAAAACTGCTGGCCGGCCGCAAGAGCCCCCGTCAACACGGCTCGGCGGATCTCGGCGGTCACCAGATCGACCGCGGAGTTGTTCTCGCGGACGACGGAGCGAACCTGTCCCTCAAGTACCACGCTGCTCCATCCGTCGGTGTCCATCGTGCCACCGGTACAGAACCGCTGTGATCCGCCCGCGTGACATTGGCTAGGATATAGCGTATATCTCTAGAACGAGGAAGTCGCCGAGATAGGGAGAAGTGTGATGAACGCTGAGGCCGAAGCCCGCTTCGACCACGCGCAAACCGAACGACTCGAGACGCTCGCCGAGATCGAACGCAAAGTGCTGTGGCTGTCGACTGCGATCATCGCGGCGGCCAACGCCCCCGATCGTAAAGACCCCGACGGCCTGAAGATCGGTGGCCACCAAGCGTCGAGCGCCTCGATGGTGAGCATCATGACCGCCCTCTGGTTCACCGAGCTCACCCGCGACGACCGGGTGTCGGTTAAGCCGCACGCCTCGCCGGTACTTCATGCCATCAACTATCTGCTCGGCGAGTTGACACCCGAGCAGCTCGGCACACTGCGCGCGTACAAGGGGCTGCAGAGCTACCCGAGTCGGTCGAAAGATGCCGACACCGTCGACTACTCCACCGGTTCGGTTGGCATCGGCGCGACGGCTCCGATCTGGGGCGCTATTGCCCGCCGCTATGCCGCTGATACCGCGGGCCATCCGCGCCAGGCTGGCCGGCAGTACAGCTTGGTGGGCGACGCGGAACTCGATGAGGGCGCGGTCTGGGAGGCGGTGCTCGATCCGACGGTCGCCGACCTGGGCGAGATCGTCTGGATCGTCGACTTCAACCGACAGTCGCTCGACCGCGTCGTCCCTAATATCTCTTCCACCCGGTTGCAGGCCATGTTCACCGCAGCCGGCTGGCAGGTCATCACCCTCAAGTACGGCCACCTGCTGCAAGAGCTGTTCGGTCTGCCGGGCGGTGAGCAGTTGAAGGCACGTATCGACGGGATGTCGAACCCCGAGTACCAGCGTCTGTTGCGCTATTCGCCGGGGGAACTGCGCGACCGGCTCCCCGGTGACGGACCCGGTGCGGACGACATCCGTGCGTTGCTCGCCGACGTCGCCGACATCGACATGCCCAAGATCATCGCGGGTCTCGGCGGGCACGACATAGCCGGGCTGATGAACGCGTTCGGCGAGGTCGACGACACCCGCCCGACAGTGATCTTCGCGTACACGATCAAAGGCAACGGGTTGCCGAGCGCCGGTCACCCTCAGAACCACTCCAACCTGCTGACACCCGAGCAGCTTGCCGCCCTCGCGACCCAGCTCGGAGAAAGCGTCGACGAGCCGTGGCAGCGGTTCGCACCCGGATCCGACGCGGCGCTGCTGTGCGCGCGCACGGCCGAGAGGTTGCAGCGCGACCCGGTCGCGACATCCGCCCCACCCGCCGTCCCGCAGGACTTCGGACGCGACATCGTCGGACGCAGCTCGACCCAGCAAGCACTCGGGCGGCTGCTGCTCGACCTGACCAGGCTCGCACCGGAAGCCGCGCGCCGCGTCGTCACCGTCGCGCCGGATGTCGCCTCGAGCACCAACCTCGGTGGATGGCTGAACAAGGCGGGCGTGTGGTCATCGGTAGAAAAGCCCGACTGGTTCGCCGACGACGGCGAGACGATCCTGCACTGGGATGAGCGACCGACCGGTCAGCACATCGAGTTGGGTATCGCCGAGGTGAACCTGGTGTCGCTGCTCGGTGAGCTCGGTGCGACGTGGAGCCGCTGGGGCGAACCGGTCTTCCCGATCGGCACCCTGTACGACCCGTTCGTCACTCGAGCCCTCGAGCCGTGGTCGTTCGGTGTCTATGGGGGCGGCCAATCCATCCTGATCGGGACGCCGTCGGGGGTGACCCTGGCCGCCGAGGGCGGTGCGCACCAGTCGATCAT
>JBDTQN010000183.1:0-5516 GCA_039932215.1 Pseudolysinimonas sp.
AACGTGGAATTGCCGACCGAGGCGGGCATGCAGACCCTCGAGGGTGGTGCGCATCTTCTTCGGGTCGGCCCAGTTGTTGCTCGGGCCAGCGTCCGCCTCCCGTTTCGAGCAGATGAAGGTGCGCGCTTCGACCCGCGCGACGTCGTCGGGGTGACTGCGGGCGAGGAAGCTGTACGGGCGGTGCTCGGCGTTCAGCCGGGTGACGGTGCCGCTGGCGACGAGACCGCGCAACAGCTCATCCTGCTCGCGATGCGACCCGTCGCACCACACGACGGTGTCAGGGGTGGTCAGGTGGGCCATCTTCTCGACCCAGTCGATGACGCGCTGGTCGGTGCCCTCGGGCGCGAGCGCCCAGCTGGAGTCGTGGACGGGCTCGTAGACCTCATCGTCGGACGCGGACGTCGTACGGGGGAGAAGATCGGTCATATCGCCACCAGGCGCCTTCATTCGGCGTTTGGAACTGAGAATAGGGGTGAAAGAAGCGTCATTCTTTCCGTATGCTGCATTCGTGAACGATCTTGCGACACTCGGCCAGCGGATTCGCCATTTCCGCACCAGCGCCGGCCTCACCCTCGACCAGCTCGGCGCCGACGTGGGCGTCGCGGCCAGCCAGCTCTCCCTGATGGAGAACGGCAAACGCGAGCCCCGGCTCTCGCTGCTGGGCACGATCGCCGATCGCCTCGGCATCCCCGTCGCCGAACTCCTCGAGCCCACCGCCCCCAGCGAACGGGCCGGACTCGAGATCGACCTCGAACGCGCGCAGTCCAGCCCCGTGTACGCCGAACTCGGCCTTCCCGTGATCCGGGCAGGCAAGGGAATGGCCGACGACACGCTCCGGGCGCTGGTCGGCTTGCACACCGAACTCGCCCGTCGGTCGCGCGAGGCGATCGCCACGCCCGAGGAGGCGCGTCGCGCAAACACCGAACTGCGCGCCATGATGCGCAGCCACGACAACCACCTGCCTGCCATCGAGAAGCTCGCCGAAGACCAACTGAAGGCCGTGGGCCACGTGTCGGGTGCGCTCACCCACCGCGAGACGCGCCAGATGGCCGAGCGACTCGGCTTCGAACTCGTGCACGTCAACGATCTGCCGCACTCGGCGCGTTCGGTGACCGACCTCGAGAACGGCCGCATCTACCTGCCGCCGGCCTCGATCCCCGGCGGCCACGGCCTGCGTTCAATGGCGCTGCAGGCCATCGCGCACCGCCTGCTCGACCATGCCGCCCCGACCAGCTACGCCGAGTTTCTGCACCAGCGGCTCGAGATCAACTACTTCGCGTCCGCGTGTCTGATGCCGCTGCAGCAGTCGGTCGAGTTCCTGACCCAGGCGAAGGCGGACCGCAACATCGCGATCGAAGACTTTCGCGACGCATTCGGCACCACGCATGAGTCGGCCGCGCTGCGGTTCACCAACATCGCAACGCCGTACCTCGACATGACCTGGCATTTCTTGCGGGTCGGCGACGATGGCGCGGTCTACAAGGCGTACGAGAACGACGGGCTGCGCCTGCCCGTGGATGTCACCGGCAGCACCGAGGGCGAGATCGTCTGCCGCCGCTGGAGCGGCCGCCGCGCGTTCGCCCGCACCAACCGCACGACGGAGTTCTACCAATACACCGACACCCCACAGGGCAGCTTCTTCGAGTCGACCCAGATCGGCACGAGCCAGGCCGACGAGTTCTCGATCACCCTCGGCGTGCCGTTCACCGAGTCGAAGTGGTTCCGCGGGCGCGAGACCACCCGTCGTGAGCAGTCACGCTGCCCCGACGCGAGCTGCTGCAAACGCCCGCCTGCCGACCTCGCCCAACACTGGAAGAGCCGCGCCTGGACCAGCGCCAAAGTGCACGCCCACATTTTCTCGCCGCTGCCGTCGGGCACGTTCCCCGGGGTCGACGACCGCGAGCTATACGAGTTCTTAGAGACGCACGCGAGCAGCTAGCGCGCCCGCCTCGCGCAACCACCGGGCAGGATCGGCGAGGGCGGCCTCTGCCGAACCCGCGAGCTCGGTCAGCGACCAGCCGAGGTCGGGCGGTGCGGTCGCGAGCGCACCCGCGATCACGGCGGTGCGGGAAGCGCGCCCGAGCGCGTGGCCGACCACCTTGCCGGTGAGGCTGGTCGCGTCGAACGCACCCTCCCCGGTGATGAGCAGGTCGGCGGATGCCGCTTCCGCGACCAGTCCGGTGAGTGTCGCGATGGCGCCGGCGCCCGATTCGATCCGGGCTCCCCAGGCCACATGGAATCCATACCCCGCGCCCCCCGCCGCGCCCGCACCGGGGGTCGACGGATCGCCTCCGAGCAAAGCGGCGAACTGCGCCAGCGCGGCATCGAGAGCGTGTACGTCGTCGGGGCTCGCTCCCTTCTGAGGCCCGAAAACCGCCGCCGCGCCGGTCGGGCCCAGCAGGGGAGCGGTGACATCGCTCAGCAGCCTGGTCGGCACCGCGCGCAGAGCGCTGGAATCGATGCTCGCCAGCCGCGCCAACTCCCCGCCGCCATCGCCGATCGGCAGCCCGGCTGTATCGAACAACCCCAGGCCGAGTGCGGCGAGCGCGCCCGCACCGCCGTCGGTCGAGGCGGAGCCACCCAGGCCGATCACGAGGGCGCTGGCGCCGTCGTCGAGGGCGGCGCGGATCACCTCCCCGAGACCACGGGTGGTGGCGCCGAGCGGGTCGGGCGCGGCCATCAACGGCAACCCCGAGGACTGCGCGAGCTCGACGACAGCCGTTCCGTCGGGGAGCTGCAGCCAGCGGCCCGGCACCGGGCGGCCGTCAGGCCCGGTCACGTCTCCGGCGGCGTGGAACTCGGAACCGGCGACGGCGGAGGCGATCGCGGCGAGGGTGCCTTCGCCCCCATCGGCCTGGGGCAGCATCCGGATCTCGTCGTCGTGGCGAACACTGCGCCAGCCCTCGGCGATCGCCGAGGCGGCCGCGGCGGCACCGATCGAGCCCTTGAACGAATCAGGCGCGATCACGATCTTCAAGTGCCCTCGACTGGACTTGAACCAGCGACTTCCACCTTCGGAGGGTGGCACTCTATCCACTGAGTTACGAGGGCGGGATACCGAACTAGGTTAGCAGTATGACCCCCGCCACCCCGCCCCGCTCGAACGCCCGCGCCGCGTGACGGATCGCCGCGAAATCCACTCGAGCATGACGCTGGAGGTGGTCGATCCGACGGCGTTCATGCTCTCCGTCTCGACCGCCCAGGGGGTGCCGACCGAGCGCGAAGAACTGGTCGTCCGCCTCGACGGCGAACCGATCCCCACCCGCGAGCTCGGCGACATGCACGGCACGCGTCTGCAGCTGTTCGAGACGACGCCGGGAGTCATCGAGATCGACTACCAGGCCACGGTCGTCGGACGCGCGCCCGCCGCCCCCGTCGTGCCGCTCGACGAGATCACCTACCTGCGCCCCAGCCGGTACGTGCAGTCCGACACCCTGCAGCCCTTCTCGCGCGAGCACTTCGGCGGGCTCGAAGGCGCTGCCCTGCTCCGCGCCGTCGGCGACTGGGTGCACGGCCATCTCACGTACGAGCCCGGCGCGACCTCGCCCACCGGCGGAGCCGTCGAGACGCTCGAACTGCGCGCCGGCGTCTGCCGCGACTACGCGCACCTCACCGCGGCGCTGCTGCGCGGACTCGACGTGCCAGCGCGCCTGGTGTCGGTCTATGCGCCGTTCCTCGTGCCGCCCGACTTCCACGCCGTCGTCGAGGCCCTGGTCGAGGGGCGTTGGGTGGTCGTCGACTCCACGCGACTCGCCCCGCGCCGTGGCATGGTGCGCATGGCGACGGGGCGGGATGCCACCGACACCGCGTTCCTCACCAACACGCTCGCCGACATCCACCTGCGCGACCTGCGCGTTGAGGCGTTCAGTGACGTGATCCTGATCGACGATTCTGACGAGCTGGTCGAGCTGGGCTGATCAGGCGGCGAGTGATCAGGCGGCGAGTGGTCAGGCAGCGAGCCCGTCGATGATCGACTGCACGATCTCGGTCGCATCGCCCGGCTCGAAGAACGCGGGGGACTCCACGACGATCCAGTACGGGCCCTGGAAGACCTGCGCGATACCGACCTCGCCCTCGACGCTGAAGTAGGCCTCGTCGCCGTAGGTCGGGACGAGCTCGCTGTCTTCGAACGCCGCGTTCTTGAGCGCCGTCAGGCTCGCCTCGTCGAGCTCGGCCGCCGAGATGTCGATGTTCTGGCCGCTCGTCTGGTTCTGCCAGCGGCACGCGACCCCGTCATAGCTGAGGGCGCTCGCTGCTGCAGAGCCCTCGCGCGGGGTGTACGGATCGATGGGTACGAAGTTCGGGTTGTACACGTACAGCGTGTCAGCGGTGACCAGCTCATCGCAGGTCGCGTCGATCGCTGTGCCGGTGGGCTGAGCGCTGAGTGACGGCGCCGGTTCACCGGTCGGTTCACCGGTCGGGTTGGGTCCGGTGTCGGGGTCGTCCGGGGTCTCTTGTGGTGAGCACGCGGTCATCAGCGCGAGCGACAGCACAGCGACAGCGACGGTCGGAAGGGCACGACGGAAAACGACAGGCATGCTCCATTGTCACCCGCCCCGCCGAGAGAACGCCGCGACGCGCGCAGGTAGGATCGTCGCTTGTGAATCCCGCCGAACTCGCCGCCGCACTGCTCGACGTGGTGAAGGCGACGGCGGAGCGCCGCGGCGTGGACGCGGGCGAGGTCGCCCCAGAAGATGTCACTCTCGAACGCCCCCGCAACCGTGACCACGGCGACTGGGCCTCCAACGTCGCCCTGAAGCTCGGCAAGCGTCTCGGCATCGACCCGCGTGCGTTCGCGGACGAGCTCGCGGGTGCTCTCGGCGGCGTCGCCGGGATCGCGTCGGCCGAGGTCGCAGGTCCGGGCTTCCTCAACATCCGACTGGATGCCGCCGCGGCAGGGGCGCTCGCCCAGGTGATCGTCGATGGCGGCGAGGCCTACGGTCACGGATCGCTGTACGACGGCGTACGCATCAACGTCGAGTTCGTGTCGGCGAACCCGACCGGCCCGCTGCACATCGGGGGCACCCGATGGGCCGCCGTCGGCGACAGCCTGTCGCGCATCTTCGAAGCGCAGGGCGGCGAGGTCACGCGCGAGTACTACTTCAACGACCACGGCATCCAGATCGACCGGTTCGCCCGCAGCCTCGTCGCTGCGCACCTCGGCGAGCCCGCACCCGACGACGGCTACGGGGGCGCATACATCCTCGAGATCGCCGCGCGCGTCGAAGCCGACTATCCCGGAGGCGCAGCAGCTCTGCGCGATCTGCCCCGTGCCGAGGCGCAAGAGGTGTTCCGCGAGGTGGGCGTGAACCTGATGTTCGCCGCGGTGAAGGCGAGCCTGCGCGAGTTCGGCGTCGACTTCGACGTGTTCACCCACGAGAACACGCTGCACGAATCGGGAGCCGTCGAACGCGCCATCGCCCGGCTCGACGCGCTCGGCCACATCTTCGAGGCCGACGGTGCCACCTGGCTGCGCACCACCGAGTTCGGCGACGACAAAGACCGCGTCATCATCA
>JBDTQN010000184.1:0-5445 GCA_039932215.1 Pseudolysinimonas sp.
GGGACCTCCACCGCCAGGCACCTGTAGCTGCGAGATGGTGGTGAGCGCGAACCTGATGGCGGCATCCCCGATCGCGTGCGTCGCGGTGCCGATCCCGTTCTCGGCGAAGAAGCGCATGGCCGCCGCATAGTCGGCCGGATCGCTCCAGACCGAATCGGTCGACTGGCCGTGCGTGTCGGGGGCCTCGAGCCAGGCCGTCCCGCCGTCGATCGTCCCATCGAGGAAAAACTTCACGCCGTGGACCTTCCAGCGACGCCCGCCCGTTCCCTGCCACTCGAGAATGCGCGCCCAATCCTCCGGCGTGTGCTTGGGCTCGATCCACGGCGAGAATCGCAGCCGCAGGGGGAGTTCTCCCTCGGCCTCGATGAGGCGCAGAAGATCGAAGGGTTCCTCCAGGAAGTCCATCACCTGCGACGACGTCAGCCCGCTGGCCGCCATGTCGGTCAACAGTTGCCTCACCCGGTTCGCATGGTCCTCGATCGGTTCCCGCGGCAGCACGTCGAACACGAGCTGCATGGCCTCGGCCTCCAGGAGGAGGCCCGTCGGGATGCCGTCGCCGTCGACATCCACTCGCGACCCGGTCGGGAACGTACGTGGCCCCGAGACCCCGGCCAGCCGCAACGCCGCCGGGTTCGCCAGAGCCGAGTGGGCGTCGAAGAACCGAAGGAACAGGGGCACGGTGTCGACGATCGCGTCGAACGGCGCGGACGTCACGCGTTCGAGTCCCCACACGTTGGGGTCGAGCCCCCACCCTCGAAGCCAGTCGCCGGGTTTGAGCTCCGTAAGTGCCGTGGTCACCACGTGCAGGAGTTCGGGCAGGGACGCGACTTCGCGCAGGTCCATGCCGACCGTGAAGCCCGCCCCCGAGAGCGGATGTGCGTGGCCATCGCTCAGTCCCGGGACGATGGTCGCGCCCGGGTATCGGACAGAGCGAGTGCCGGGTCCGGTGAACCCCGCCATGTCGCCCTCTCCGCCGACCGCCACGATCACGCCGTCGCGGACCGCCACGGCTGTCGCCCCCACCACCGCCGACATCGTGTGGATGCGGTCGGCGGTGAGGACGAGGTCGGCGGGGGTATCAGTCATCCCGGTTGCCGCCGCCGATGCGCTCGTAGGTGGCCGGCCGGGTCCGCTTGTAGATGGCGGCGAGAACGACTCCGACGAGGAAGGCGACCGGCACGACCAACAAGATGACCGCGTTGGCCGCATCTCCGGCTCCCGTGAGGACGTCGATGTTGACCACGATGAGAACGGTGAAGACGGCCAGCGAGATGGTGGCCAGGACGGCCGCCGGCAACACGTACCACTTCCGTTCCAGGGTGCGGTTGCGCACGAAGAACACGATGACCGCAATGGATGCCAGCAGCTGCAGCACGAGGATTCCCACCACACCCGGCGTGTTGACCCAGATCAGGAGGTTGAGGAACGGGTCGGCGCCGGCGATCACGAAACCGCCAACGATCAACACCGACAGGATGGTCTGCGCGAGCCCCGCGATGTGCGGTGAACCGTTGCGGCGGGTCTTTGCCAGGGCGGCCGGCAGGATGCCATCCCGCGCCAAGGCGTACGCGTAGCGGTTGATCGTGTTGTGGAACGCGAGAAGCCCGGCGTAGACACTCGTGACGATGAGAGCGAGCATCGCGAGCACCGCCCACTGACCGAGGAAGGTGTCGGCCGTGATGAACGCGAAAGCTGTAATGCCGTTCTCGCCGATGAAGCCCTGTACACCGCCTTCGCCCCACGCCTGCACGAAGAGCCAGACGAGTACCGCGTAGAAGATGGTCAGGAACCCGATGGCGATGTAGGTCGCACGTGGAATGGACGTGTTCGGGTTCCGCGCCTCAGCCCGGTAGAGCGCCGTCGCTTCGAAGCCGAGAAACGCGCCGAGCGCCAGCCCCAGCACGACACTGACCTCGGGGGTGAACACCAGCTGCGGGTCGAACAGGCCGAACTGGAAGCCCTCAGGACCACCCTGCACCGCGATCGCGATTCCCAGGATGAGAAGGATAAGCGTCTCGGCGACGAGCAATACGCCCAGCACCTTGGCCCCGACGTCGATGCCGAAGAAGCCGAGTGCCCATACCCCGGCGATGGCGATGAAGGCCAATACGCCCCAGGGCACCGTGACCCCGAAGAAGGTGTCGAGCATGGCGCTGGAGGTGACCGCGAAGAGGCCGTAGATGCCGACCTGCATGGCGTTGTAGGAGACGAGCGCCAGGATGCCGGCGCCGAGGCCCACGGTCTTACCCAGCGCGTGGGAGATGTACGTGTAGAACCCGCCGGTCTGCTTCACGTGGCGGGTCATCGCCATGAATCCGATGGCGAAGACGACGAGCGCCGCGCCCGCGATCAGGTAGGCCGTCGGGGCGGCGGGCCCCGCGATCAAGATCGCCAGGGGGCCGACTCCCGCAATGGCCGTCAGGGGCGCGGCGGCCGAGACCACGAGGAAGACGATTCCGCCGGTGCCGAGGGCACCTTTCTTGAGTTGTCCGGCTGGTGCTTCGGAAGGGTGCGCCGTTGCATCCTTTTCGCTGATTGACATCGTTACCTCCGGGTTGGCAGATTATTGGCCACCTAAACTAACAGTGTTCACTTAGTATGGGGATTCGAGGTTCGTGGTGCAATAGGCAATCGGCCGACATCCGGTCGAGCGCGATGTGACGAGAGTCCGAGGTGAGCGATGGGACGACCCCTCACTCCTCTCCTCTCGGTCGAATTGATTGCCGAGACCGCCCTCGGGATCATCGACAGCGGAGAGCCGTTCAGCATGCGCCGGCTCGCCAAGCGCCTGGGCGTGTCGGCGCCGGCGCTCTACAACCATGTCGACAGCAAGGAAGCTCTCGTGGAGCTCATCCGTGGCGTGATGGCCGCCGAGCATCCCGTGCCGAGTGAGGTGCCGGGGACGTGGGTCGATCGGGTCGCCGTGATCGCGCGAGCTCAACGCGCCGCCTACTCGGCGCATCCGAACGTCGTCCCGCTGCTCATCGGAGTGCCGATCGCCGAGCCCGCCGTGCTGGAGATCTATCGCGAGCTCGCTCTCGCCCTCACCTCGGCGGGGTTCGACGACGCCGAGGTCGGTGTGCTCCTCGAGGTGATCGACAGTTTCGCGATCGGCAACGCACTCGAGCGAGGGGCGCCCCAGCACGTCTGGGTGGACCCAGCTGACGGTGCACTATCGCGAGCGATGCGAAGTTGGCGCGACCCGAAAGCACTCCTCGATGAGGCATTCGAAACCGGCCTCGAATTCATCCTCAGCGGGATGCAGACCAGACTCAGTAACCGCAAAGGAACATCGCCCGCATGAGCATCTCGCTGCTCGACGGCCTCACCGAGCCTTTCGAGCACCTCGATCCTGCGGTCGTGGCCGCGGCGCTGCGCGAGCACTGGGGCATCGACGCCGAGCTCCAGCGCCTCGACACCGAGCGGGACGACACGTTCCGCGCGGGTGACGTGCTGATCAAGATCGCGCACCCCGCCGACGATCCGGTCCTGATCGACATGCAGTCGGCGGCGCTCGCGCACATCGAGGCCGTCGACCCCGGCATCCCGGTGCAGCGCGTGATCGGCCCGTCGGTCGAGATCGCCGGACGCGTCGCGCGCGTGCTCACCTGGCTAGACGGCGACCTGGTCGAAGATCACGAGTTGCCGGCCGAGTTCGACGAAGACGCGGGCAGGATGCTGGGGCGGCTGAATCAGGCGCTGGCCGGCTTCGATCATCCCGGCGCGCACCGTGCGCTGGCCTGGGACATCCCGCGCCTGCCCGACCTGCGCCAGCACGTCACCGACCCGCTGCACCTCGAGGTACTCGACCGGTTCACGGCGGAGACGGTTCCGGCGCTCGCCGCGCTTCCACATCAGGTGATCCACAACGACGGCCATCCCGGGAACCTGCTCGTCGATCCGTCCGCGCCCGGCCGGCTCGCCGGCATCCTGGACTTCGGTGACGCGGTGTACTCGCCGCGCGTGAGCAATCTCGCGGTGTCACTCACCTACCTCTGGCCCGACGTCGACGCGTTCACCCGTGGCTACCTCGCCGAGGTGCCGCTCACCGACGACGAGCTCGCACAGCTGCCGATGCTGCTGGCGGGGCGCACGATCATGAGGACCGTGATCAACCGTGCGCTGGACGGCGAGCACCCGGAGTTCTTCGCCGACAACGACCGCAAGCTGCGCGAGATCCTGAAGGAGACGTGATGGTCGGACCGACCAGCTACTTCGATCCGGCCCATGCCGGCGAGCTCGAGCCGCGCACCGCGGATCTCGTCCGCCGTCGCGCCGCCGCACTCGGACCGGCGTACCGGCTGTTCTACCGCGAGCCGCTCGAGTTCGTGCGCGGATCGGGCGCGCACCTGTTCGATGCCGACGGCAACGACTATCTCGACGCCTACAACAACGTCCCCTCCGTCGGGCACGCACACCCGCGCGTGGTCGCGGCGATCGCCGAGCAGGCGGCACGGCTCAACACGCACACCCGGTACCTCTCGGAGCCGACGATCGCGTACGCCGAGCAGCTGCTCGGCACCTTCGGGTTCGACGCGCACGTGATGTTCACCTGCACCGGGTCGGAGGCCAATGACCTCGCGCTGCGCGTGGCGAAGGCCGCCACGGGCGGCGAGGGAGTGATCGTCACCTGGAACGCGTACCACGGCGTCACCACCGAGGTCGCGGGGATCTCTCCATCGCTCGTCGGTGTCGACGGGATGCCGCCCTGGGCTCGGGCGGTGCGGGCACCCGGAGTGGACCCCGCCGTCTCGATCGCGGAGGCCGTGGCCGCGACCCTGTCCGAGCTCGAGGCCTTCGGAGTGAAGCCGGCCGCGCTCGTCGTCGACACGATCTTCGCCAGCGACGGCGTCTACCCGCACGTCGACGGTCTGGCCGAGGCGGTCGCGCTGGTGAAGAAAGCCGGCGGTCTGTTCATCGCGGACGAGGTGCAGCCGGGGTTCGGGCGGCTCGGCGAGGGGATGTGGGGATTCGACCGGCACGGCCTCGAGCCCGACATCGTCACCATGGGCAAGCCGATGGGCAACGGGCATCCGGTCGCGGCGATGGTCGCTCGGCCGGAGGTGCTCGCGCCGTTCGCCGAGGAAATGCGGTACTTCAACACGTTCGGCGGCAACCCGGTCGCGATCGCCGCCGCGCAGGCGACGCTCGACGTGCTGAACGACGAGGGACTGATCGAGAACGCGCGCCGCGTCGGCGCTCGGCTGGCAGATGAGATCCACGGGATGCCGCACGTCGCCGAGGTGCGCGGTGCGGGACTGTTCCTCGGCGTCGACTTGCCCGACGAGGAGTTCACGCTCGACGTCGTCAACAAATTGCGCGACCGGTGCGTCCTGCTCGCCGCCGCGGGCGTCAGCAACGACTCCCTCAAGATCCGGCCGCCGCTGGTCTTCACCGACGCCGACGCCGACCGGCTCCTGACCGAGCTTGAGGCTGTTCTGCGCG
>JBDTQN010000185.1:0-5444 GCA_039932215.1 Pseudolysinimonas sp.
CGATCGCCGAGGGAGCCCGCGCGCGGACCGACCGCCGAACCCGCCCACGTGTCGGCGTCTCGCGTGCGGGTGCTCGACGCGATCGATGCCCGCACCCCGCGTCGAGTCGAACGGGTCGCGGCCCTCTCCGGGCTCGCACCCGACCGGGTGCGAGCCGAACTCGGCCTGCTCGAACTCGAAGGATTCGTGATCGAGAGGCCGAGTGGCTGGATGCGACGGAAGGAGACCTAACCGACCGCGACCGCGGACTCCAGCGGGGGAGTGGCGATGAGCGTGGGAATCGCGATCCGGTTCCACACGTTGATCGTCGCGATCGCCAGCACGATGTCGCTCAGCTCCTTCTCACTGAACACGGCGGCGGCCGCGGCCCACACCTCGTCGGCGACACCACCCTCGGCGAGCACCGTGACCGCCTCGGTCAGGGCGAATGCGGCCCGCTCGCGCTCCGAGTAGAACGACGACTCGCGCCACGTGCGCACCGAGTAGATGCGGCGCGGGTCGGTGCCGCCCTCGGCCAGATCCACCGAGTGGGCGTCGACGCAGTACGTGCAGCCGTTGATCAGTGACGCCCGCAAATAGATGAAGTTCACCAACTCGGTGTCGAGGTTGCTCGTCACATACGCGTCGAGCGAGTTCACCTTGCGGTACCCCTCAGGGCTGTGGGCAGAGATCTGAATGCGTTCTGTCATGACTCCAAAGTACGAGCAAATTGGATGCACAAACAGGCCAACGCGCGGCCAATTCGAGCAGACCAATATAGGGTCGTGGCGTGGACCTGCTGCTCACCCTCGACGGCGCCGGCACCCTCGCCGACCGGCTGTACCGCGAACTCGCCTCCGCCATCCGCGATGAGCGGCTCGCGGTAAGAGACGCGCTCCCGCCGAGCCGAGAACTCGCGGCACAGCTCGGCATCTCCCGCTCCACCGTCACCCTCGCCTACGAGCGGCTCACCGCCGAGGGCTACGCCGACGCGCGGGTCGGATCGGGCACCTTCGTCGCGCCCGGCGCGAGCTCGGTGGCACGGCACGCGCAGCGCGGTGCGACCGCTCCGGCCGTGACGGCGGCAGCGCCACCCGCGCAGACCGCCTACGACTTCCGTGTCGGGGTGCCCGACGTGACGCTCTTCCCGCTCGCGGCATGGCGCCGCCACGTCGGCCGGGAACTCGACACCATCGCACCCCTCGTCGACGGGCACGCCGACTCCGGCGGGCACCGCGGCCTGCGGGAAGGCATCGCACACCACCTGGGCATCGCGCGCGCCGTGATCGCCGACGCCGACGGCGTATTCGTCACCTCCGGAGCACAGCAGGCGATCAACCTGCTCGCCCGCGTGCTGCTGCGACCCGGTGACATCGTCGCCGTCGAAGAACCTGGATACCCCCCGGTGCGGGCAACCCTCGAGGCGCACGGCGCACGCGTCGTCTCGATGCCGGTCGACGCCGAAGGCGCCGATCCGACGAACCTGCCCGCGCGCACGCGCCTGATCTACGTGACGCCGTCGCACCAGTTCCCCACCGGAGTCGTGATGTCGCGCCGCCGCCGACAACAACTTCTCGACTGGGCCGCCAGCCACGGGGCCCTCGTCATCGAAGACGACTACGACAGCGAGCACCGCTTCTTCGACCGTCCGCTCGAGCCGCTGCACGTGCTCGACCGGTCCGATGACGGCGAGGGCGTCGTCGCCTATGTCGGCACCTTCTCGAAGTCGCTGCTGCCCGGCCTGCGCGTCGGCTACCTCATCCCGCCGCGTCACCTGCTCGGCCCGCTCCGCGACGCGCGCAGGTTGCTCGACTGGCACGGCGACCTGGTCACCCAGGGCGCGCTGTCGCGTCTGCTCGCGTCGGGGGAGTTCGCCGCACACATGCGCCGCGCCCGCCGCGTCTACCGCGCCCGGCACCGCACGATCACCGAGACGCTCGCGTCCGACTTTCCCGAGCTGCACGTGCTCCCCTCGAGCGCCGGATTGCACCTCTGCGCCGAGATCCCGGATGCCGCACCCGGCACCGCGCGCAGAGTGCGCGACGCCGCGGCGACCTCCGGCGTCGCCGTCGAGACCCTCGACGCCTACTGCACCGACGTCCCACGCGAGGGCCTCGTGCTCGGGTTCGGCGCGATCGCGACCGCCGACATCCCCGACGGCCTCCGCGTGCTCAGGTCCACGCTCCGCCGGGTGGCCTGAGGGCCGGGTGCGGTGGTCGGGTTTAGAGTCCAGAGCGTGATCCAGCTCGGACAGCACGCCCCGCCGTCGCACGTCATCGCCCATCTCAGCGACACCCACTTCCTCGGTGGCACGCGCCCGCTGTACGGCACGGTCGACACCGACCGCAACCTTGCGATCGCGCTCGAGCAACTCGAACGCTCCGGCGTCTCACCCGAGGCGATCGTCATCACCGGAGACCTCGCCGACGTCGCCGAGCCTGACGCCTACGAGCGACTCAAGGCTCAGATCGAGCCGGCCGCCCAGCGCATGGGCGCTCAGATCATCTGGGTCATGGGCAACCACGACGAGCGTCCGCCGTTCGCCGCCGCCTTCTTCGGTGGCGAGACCACCGAGCCGCTCGATCGCGTCTACACCGTCGGCGGCCTACGCATCATCGCCCTCGACTCGACCGTTCCGGGTTACCACCACGGCGAGCTCACCGACGCCCAACTCGAATGGCTGGCGAAAGAGCTGGCGACGCCGGCCGACGACGGCACCCTCCTTGCCCTGCATCACCCGCCGATCCCGACCCCGATCGAGATCATGTCGATCATCGAGCTGCAAGAGCAGAGCCGCCTGGCCGATGTGATCCGCGGCACCGATGTGCGCGCGATTCTCGCAGGCCACCTGCACTATTCGACGAGCGGCACCTTCGTCGGAATCCCGGTGTCGGTCGCGAGCGCCACCTGCTACACGATCGACAACAGCGGCGGCCGCGGCAGCCTGGTCGGCGTCGACGGCGGGCAGTCGTTCAACCTCGTCCACCTCTACGAAGACTCGGTCGTGCACACGATCGTGCCGATGGGGGAGTCGCCCCAGGTCGCCGGATTCTCGGGAGTGGTGCTCGATGCCCTGGCCGCGATGTCGCCCGACGAGCGTCGCGAGGCGTTCTCGAACAAGGCGTCGACGTTCAATGTCGCCGACACCGAGGCGAGCTCCGGGGCCGAGTAGCTCATGAACTGGGACGACGCGATCGCGGGGTACACCCGCCACCTGTCGTCCGACCGCGGGTTCAGCGAGCACACGATCCGCGCGTACCGCAGCGACCTCGACGATCTCGCCCGCTTCGCCGAACTCACCGGCGCCCCGACCATCGAGAGCCTCGACCTCGAGCTGCTGCGCGACTGGCTGTGGCGCGGCTCAGGGGCGGGCCTCGCCAAGTCGACCCTCGGTCGGCACGCGGCCGCGGCGCGCGGATTCACGAAATGGCTTGTCGCCACCGGTGCCGCACCCGCTGACGCCGGCGCGCGACTGAAAGCCCCCCGGCCCGACCAGCACCTGCCGCGCGTGCTGTCGCGGCCGCAGATCGAGGGGATCCTCGAAGGCCTGGCCGCCCGCGCCGCGCCAGATGACACGGGCAGCCGCGACGCGGTCGCCGTGCGCGACCTCGCCATCGTCGAGTTGCTCTATGCCAGCGCCCTGCGGGTGAGCGAGCTGGCGGGTCTGCGCAGCGCCGACGTCGACCATTCCCGCCTCACGGTGCGGGTGCTGGGCAAGGGCAGCAAAGAGCGGATCGTCCCGTTCGGCGTGCCCGCGGCACGGGCGCTCGATGCCTACGAATCCGAGGCACGACCCCAGTTGCTCGCGGGGCAACCCGATCCGGGCACCGTCTTCTTGGGAGCGCGCGGTGCCGCGGTGTCGACGCGCACCGTATATGAACTGGTCGCCGCCCTGCTGCGCGAGGTGCCCGGCGCCGGACCCTCGGGCCCGCACGCACTGCGGCACACCGCCGCCACCCACTTGCTCGACGGGGGCGCCGACTTGCGCGCGGTGCAAGAGCTGCTGGGCCACGCCAGCCTGTCGACCACCCAGATCTATACCCACGTGTCGGCCGAGCGGCTGAAAGAGGCCTACGCCACCGCTCACCCCCGCGCGTAGAGCAGCGCGCACGGGCAAGAGCACCGCGCGCGGCACGTCGCCCAGGAACAACAGCGGGTTCACGTACTCCCCGCCGACCCGCGCCCCGAGGTGCAGGCACGTCGACGCGCAGTGCCCCGGCAACAGCACGCCGACCACCTCGCCGCGGCGCACCCTCTGACCTTGGCCGACCACGGCATCCACCGGTTCGAAGCTCGAGAGAACCCCGCCCGCATGCCGGATCGACAGCACCGGCCGGTCGACCACGAACCCCGCGAAATGCACCACCCCGTCGGCGGGCGCCCGCACCAGCGACCCGGCGGGCGCGCCGATGTCGACGCCGCGATGACCGGCCGAGTACGCGGTCGCGGGTGCGACGTACGGGCGCACGACCGGGTGGGGCGCCGGCACCGGCCACACCCACGACGCGGCAGCCACCAACAGGACGAGAACGAGGATCACGCAGCCAGACTGCGCGACCGTCGACGGTGATGGTCGGCGGCGGCGAAAACGGTGGATAAGGTACACTTTCCACAGCACCCGCTCCGGTGGGTGACTTCGCGTGCTCGCAGCGTCGAACCGACGCACCCGCACACAACCCTTCAGTCAACTGCGCAAGCAGAAGTGGGTCGTGGCGCGAGCACCAGGGCCTCATCACACGATGAAGCAACAACTGAGAATGCAGGCGTAGCCCTGCCAGAAAGAGAGCCATCATGGCCGTCGTCACCATTCGCCAGCTGCTCGACAGCGGCGTTCACTTCGGACACCAGACCCGCCGGTGGAACCCGAAGGTCAAGCGCTTCATCCTGACCGAGCGCTCCGGCATCCACATCATCGACCTGCAGCAGTCGCTCGGGTACATCGACAAGGCGTACGACTTCGTCAAGGAGACGGTCGCCCACGGCGGCAGCATCCTGTTCGTCGGCACCAAGAAGCAGGCCCAGGAGGCCGTGGCCGAGCAGGCGACGCGCGTCGGCCAGCCCTACGTGAACCAGCGCTGGCTGGGTGGTCTGCTGACCAACTTCCAGACCGTCTCGAAGCGCCTCGCGCGCATGAAAGAGCTCGAAGAGGTCGACTTCGACGACACGACGAAGGGCTTCACCAAGAAGGAGCTTCTGATCCAGAAGCGCGAGCTGGTGAAGCTGCAGAAGACCCTCGGTGGTATTCGCAACCTGACGAAGACCCCGAGCGCCATCTGGATCGTCGACGCCAAGCGCGAGCACCTGGCCGTGAACGAGGCGACCAAGCTCGGCATCCCGATCATCGGCATCCTCGACACCAACGCCGATCCCGACGAGCTCCAGTACCCGATCCCCGGTAACGACGACGCGATCCGCTCGGTGGGCCTGCTCACCCGCATCATCGCCGACGCCGCCGCCGAGGGTCT
>JBDTQN010000186.1:0-5442 GCA_039932215.1 Pseudolysinimonas sp.
TACTTCAACCCGAACGAGTTGCTCGTCAACAAGGCGCTCGCGTTCGGCGTGTACCCGTACGTCAGCGCGGCCGAATGCAGCCTGTATCTGGCGAAGCAGATGTGGGAAGAGGCCAACCACTGCATGTCGTTCGAGTACGTCCTCGAGACGTTCCCGATCGACCGGGAGGCTGCCTACAACTCGCACGTCGACATCCCGTCGATGGCGCGCAAAGAAGAGTTCGAGATGAAGTACATCCGTCGCATGACGGAGCAGACGATCGACATCACGACGCTCGAGGGCAAGCAAGACTTCGTGCGCAACCTCGTGGCGTACAACATCATCCTCGAGGGCATCTGGTTCTATTCGGGGTTCATGGTGGCGCTGTCGTTCCGTCAGCGAAACCTGTTGCGCAACTTCGGCTCACTCATGGACTGGGTGGTGCGTGACGAGTCGTTGCACCTCAAGTTCGGCATCAACCTGATCCTCACCGTGCTCGAAGAGAACCCCGAGCTGCAGACCGAGGAGTTCGCCGCCGAGATCAAGAAGATGATCACGGACGCGGTCGAGATGGAAGAGCAGTACAACCACGACCTGCTCCCCGGCGGCATCCTCGGGCTCAACGCCAACTACATCAACCAGTACGTCAAGTACTTGGCCGACCGCCGACTCGAAGAGCTCGGCTTCGACGCCGAGTACAACGTGACGAATCCGGCCAAGTGGATGGCGACCGCGAACGACACGCTGCAGCTCGTCAACTTCTTCGAGTCGACGAACACGTCGTACGAGTCGAACGCGTCGGCGGGGCCGACGAAGAAGGTCTAGCCCGACCCGGGCCTAAAGTCCTGCGCCTTTCGGAGGCGCGGGGCATACGGTCGCTTCCACGGAGCGGCGCCTCGTCAGGGAGGCGGCAGGGAAGTAACCGCTCCTGGAATGGCCGGGGGGCCAGTCATGGGACTCATTAACCAGAGCCGGAATAACCGCAATCAATCTGGGGGCGGTGTCGCACTCGCGGGGTTCGGCCTCGCCATGCTCGTCGTCGCGCTGTCACAGTCGACGTCCGCGGCAGCAGATACGACCATCACCGGCCCCATCGACCTGGGGGCGGCGGCCCCGTTCTCGGTGCTGGCAGGCACCGAGGTCACCAACGTCCCGGTCCTCGGAACGGGCGTGTGGGGAAACATCGGCGTCTCTCCTGGCACGTCGATCACCGGCTTCCCGCCGGGAACGTACGGCGGGGCGCTGCACCCTGCCACCATCGAAGCAGCGAGCGCGCAGGCCGATCTCACGGCCGCGTTCAACGTCGCGGCCGGCCTGACCCCGATGGAGTCTGGTATCGGGAACCTCAACGGTCGCACCCTCGTCCCCGGCGTCTACTCGGGGGGCGCGCTGAGTCTCACCGACACGGCCGGCGTCGACCTCACCCTCGCGGGAACCGGCAGCGCAAATGACGTCTGGGTCTTTCAGGCGTCGAGCACGCTGATCACCGACCCGGGATCCGAGATCCTGATCACCGGGGCGACCGCCTGCAACGTGTTCTGGCAGGTCGGCAGTTCGGCGACGCTCGGAGTCGGGTCGACGTTCGTCGGGACGGTCATGGCGGATGCCCAGATCGCGGCACAGACCAACGCCACGATCGCCGGTCGCCTGCTCGCCCGTACGGCGCTCGTCAGCCTTGATCAGAACGTGATCACCAACCCCGGGTCGTGCACCGCAGGGACGCTCGGGGTCAGCCCCGTCGTGACCGGGTCGACCGAACCGACAGCCGCGGTCGGGGTACCGTACAGCTCGGGCATCACTGCCACGGGCACGCCGTCGCCGACCGATGGTGTGACGAGCGGCGCTCTCCCGCCTGGACTCACCATGGCCACGAGCGGGGCGATCACCGGAACCCCGACGACGGCCGGCACGTTCAACTTCGATGTGACTGTGAGCAACGGCGTTTCACCCGCGGTGGTGACCGCCCAACAGATCGTCGTCCGTGCCGGGCTCGCCGTCTCGGGGTCGGATCCCGGACCGGTCTTGGCGCTCGGCATGGGAGCCTTCGCACTCGGCGCCGTGCTGCTCTTCTCTCGGCACGGGGTGGTTCGCCGAGCTACCCGAGCAGTGACTTCATCTGGTTGGCGATGAGCAGGGTGGCACGCCTCGGGTTGAGGCGCGCGAAGCGGTCCATGAACTTCGCGTCGCTGCCGATGAGCACGCGGAACGCACCCTTCTCCATGCCCTCGATGATCTGACGCCCGGCGTCGGCGGGGGTGACCGTCTTGGGCAGCTTCTTGCCCTCCATCGCGGCCATCATCTTCGCCGTGTCGACACCGGAGTTCGCCGTGATGTTGGTGCCGACACCGCCGGGGAAGACGACCGTCGCCGACACGTTCGTCCCCTGCAATTCGGCGAACAGCGCCTCGGTGAACAGCTGACCGCCGCCTTCGAGGCGCCATACGCGGCCTGACCGGGCACCGGCAAGAATCCGCCCATGCTCGACACGTTCAGCAGACCTGCCGCCGGCCGTTCGAGCAGCACCGGCAGGAACGCCTTCGACATGTTCACGACACCCCAGAAGTTGACGTTCATGACGCGTTCGATCACGTCGAAGTCGAGGTCCTGGATCTTCACGAAGGGTTGGATGATTCCGGCCACGTTGAACAGGCCGTCGACCTGGCCGTGAGCCTTCACGACCTTCGCGGGCAGCGCGAGCACCGCCTTGCGGTCGGCGACGTTCACGGCGTGCGTCGTCAGCCGGTCTCCCGCCGCGGCGAGCGTCGCCGTCTCGGCGAGCCCCGCTTCGTTGAGGTCGACCGCCGCCACGCGCGCACCGCGTGCAAGGAGGCCGAGTACGACCTCACGTCCCATTCCATTGCCGCCGCCGGTGACGACGAACACGTTGTCTGTGATCTTCATGCGCATAAGCGTACATCTATGTACGTTTCGAGCGATACTGGCCGTATGAGACAGGCAGCGCTGTGAGGAGCGACACCGCCCGCAATCGCCAGGCGCTGATCGACGCGGCGCGACGGGTCTTCGAGGCCGACGGCATCGACGCGCCTCTCGAGAGCGTTGCGGCGGCGGCGGGCCTCAGCCGAACCAGCCTCCACCGCGCTTTCGCGTCGCGCGGCGAGCTGATCGCCGCGATCTGGGCCTCGGATGTCGATGAGACCGAAGCGGACGCGGCGCGTTTCGCGGGCCACGCCGACGCGTTCGTGCACCTCTTCGACCGCACGCTGCAGCAGCAGGTGGACCGGCGCTCGATCCACCCCAGCGCGGCGCAGATCGAGAGCCCCGAGCTCGGGGCTCTGGCCGCGCGGTTCGTCGCGGCGATCGAGGCGACGGCGAAGATCTCGCGCGACGCGGGGGTGCTGCGAGCCGACGTGTCTGATGCGACGGCGTTGCAGGCGGTCGGGATGGCGATCTGGGCGGTCTGGAACGTCGCGGACCGCGGTGAGCGCCAGGTGGTCGCCGCCGAGGTGCGCAGTGTGCTGCTGCGGGGGCTGCTCGCCTAGTGCTGAGCAGCCAGCGGCGAGACGCCTTCGGGCCGGTCCACCTCGTCGAGACGTCCGAGCCATTCCGGCGGCAGGGTGAATGCCGCGCCCTCGAGCGCAAGATCGAGCTGGTCGGGCTTGCTGCCGCCGAGCATGGGCCGGATGCCGTGGGCGACCAGCCAGGACAATACGACCTGGCCGCGCTGGAGCCCGAGAGCGTCGGCGGCCTCGGTCAGCACAGTGAGCCGGGCGGTGTTGCCGGGGTGGTCGTAGACCTCGGGGATCTGTTTTGCCGGGTTGTCGTAGGCGCCGCCGAGAAGCGGCGTGTACACCCACACCTCGAGGCCGTCCGCTGCGGCGAGGTCGCGGTGCTCATCGTTCAGCACACCGAACGGGTGCACGACGCCGGGCGGCAGCGTCCCCGGCCGTGGCCGTAGGTACGTTCCGTTGAGCTGCAGGGCGTCGATCGGCGGGGTACCGGAGGCCGCGGCGTGGTGCCGGGCGCGTTCCACGCGCCAGGCTGGGTGATTGGAGGCCCCCACCCGACCGATCTGCCCGCCTTCGACCAGGCCGGCCACGGCATCCACTGTCTCTTCGATCGGGATCGCGCGGTCCTCTTGATGCAGCCACAGCAGGTCGACGCTGTCGAGCCCGAGGCGGTCGAGGCTGGCCGCGACGGCGTCGCGCACGGCTCCGGCCGAAAGTCCCTGTCGGCGCGCGGGCCAGCTGCCGACATCGATCGGCTCAGCGCCGATCTTGGTCGCGAGCTTCACGCGCTCGCGCACGCCCGGTCGAGCCGCGAACCAGCGCCCGAGCAGCGACTCGCTTGCGCCGCCATGGCCGGAGTCATCTGCCCAGAAGCTGTAGCAGTCGGCGGTGTCGATCCAGTCGCCGCCGGCCTCGACGAACCGGTCGAGCAGGGCGAACGAGGTGTCTTCGTCGATGGTGGTGCCGAACATCATGGCGCCGAGCACAAGAGGAGAAGTCATGGTTCCAGCCTGCACCCGGACCCTGGATGCGCCATCGGTCGAACGACCGGTTGCACGTGGGAGCCGCCGTCAGTCGACGACGAACAGCGTCGCGCCCGCGAGGGTCGACGAACGGTGCGCGTCGATGCCGTCGCTGACCTGGTAGCTCATCCCCGGGCCGAGGGTGAACACTCGGCCATCGCGCAGCTCGGTCGTGAGCTCCCCCGCGAGGCAGAGCAGGATGTGCCCGCGCTCGTACCAGTGGTCGGCGAGGTAGCCGGCCGAGTACTCGACCATGCGCACTCGCACTTCGCCGAAACGCCGGGTGCGCCACGTCGCGGTGCCGGTCTCACCCGGACGATCCGCGCGCTCGACGAGGTTCCAGTCGACGGTCGTGAACGGCGTCTCGTGGATCCACATGCGCCCAGGTTATGCCCGCTCCTCGAGCACCTTCCGCAGCCGCTGCACGCTCACCGGGCCCGCCGCGCCCAGGTGCTGGGCGAACAGCGACAGGCGCAACTCCTCGAGCATCCAGCGCGCGCGGGCGAGGTGCGGAGGCGCATCGTCGGCGAGCGGCAGGGTGCCGCCGGCCGCGCGGTACAGCTCGGTCGCCTGCTCGATCTCGGTCTGCCACTGGCGGTCGCGCCCGGGGTTGTCGGGCAGGCGCTCGACCCGGTGGGTGATACCGGCCAGGTAGATGGGCAGTCGGCGCAGCGCCGCCACTCCCGACGCGCGAACGAATCCGGGGAACACCAGCGCGCCGAGCTGGCCACGCGCGTCGGCCAGCGGCGACATGAACGCCAGGGATGACGCGGCCGAGATCGCGCGATCGGCGACGCGCGAGGCGTCGATCACCTTGGCGACCTGCGCGACCAGGCCGAACAGCGCATCCATCAGCCCCGCCGAGGTCTCGACCCGCAGCGCATCGAACCCGGCGGCCGTGAACGGGGCGCGGCCCGCGACCTGCTCATCGAGCACCGCGAGCATGGCGTCGCCGAGCAGAGCGGCGGTCGATG
>JBDTQN010000187.1:0-5440 GCA_039932215.1 Pseudolysinimonas sp.
TGGCGACGCCCCGGCTGGTGAGCTGACGGATCACCTCGAACAGATCGGCGCGCTCTGCTTCGGATAGGCGCGCGGTCGGCTCGTCCATGATCAGCAGCTTCACGTCGTCGGCGAGAGCCTTGACGATCTCGATACGCTGCCGCACCGCCGGGCTGAGCCCGGACACCACGGTGTCGAGGTCGGCGCCGATCTCGATGCCGACGTCGTGCACCAGTTCGGCAGCGCGCCGACGGATCGCCTTCGGGCTGTAGCCCCAGCCGCGCGGTTCCCTGCCGAGCAGCAGGTTTTCGGCCACGGTCATCGCCGGCACGAGGCTGAATTCTTGGTAGATCACGGCGACACCCTCGCCGCGCGCCTGGCGCGGGGTGCGCAGCACGACGGGGACGCCGTCGAGCTCGATCGTGCCGCCGTGATCGGGGTAGAGCCCCGCGAGCGTCTTGACCAGCGTCGACTTGCCCGCGCCGTTCTGCCCGATGAGTCCGTGGACCTCGCCGCGCGCGACCTCGAGCGAGACGCCGTGCAGCACGGTCGTCGAGCCGAAGTGCTTGGTGAGGTCGTGGATCGCCAGGCGGGGCGTCGTCATGTCGTTCCTTGTCGTATTCGGAGGGTTGCGATCCGGGCCGCCGGCTCAGGCGGGACTCGACGACCCGGATCGCGGTCAGGTGTGGATCAGAAGCTCCACGACGACGGGTTGTCGTCGACGTTGTCTTTCGTCACCAGCGGGAGTTCGGTGAGGAACTCGGGAGTCGGAACCTGGTCTTTGTCGCCCCGGATCCAGTCGTACACGTACTGTGCGCCGAGTTCGCCCTGGGTCACCGGGCTCTGGTCGACCGTGCCGTAGATGGCGCCCGACTTGATGGCGTCTTCGATCTCGGTCGGGTAGTCACCGGCGATGAACAGGATGTCGTCGCGACCCTGCTCTTGGGCGTAGTTCGCCCCGACGTAGAGCTGCGGACCCTGCGCGACGATGGCGTCGAGCGTGCCCTCGGGGTACTTGGCCAGCAGGTCTTGCACGACAGCAAGGTTCTTCTGGTTGTCGAAGTCGTCGGTCGGTTGCTCGACGATCTCGATCTCGGGGTGGTTCTTGATCGCCTCTTCGAGGCCCGCAAGACGCTGCACCTGCGGCACGCCGCCGAGGTAGCCCAGAATCAGCGCGACCTTGCCACCGTCGGGCAGAGCCTGGATGAGCAGCTCGCCCTGGGCAACGCCGTAGTCGAAGTCAGAGGCCCCGACGTAGGTCACCACCTGGGCGGCATCGTCGAGCTTCGCGTTGACGGCGAACACCGGGATACCGGCTTCGACTGCCTCGTTGATGGCGTCGACCGGACCGGTCGGGTCGCCGCAGATGACGATGATGGCGTCGACCTGCTGCGCGATCAGTTCGCGGATGTTCGCGATCTGCTTCGCGATGTCGAGCTCGCCGTTGAGGATGACCGCGGACCCGCCGAGCTCTTCGGCCTTCGACTTGATCGAGGCGTCGAGCGTGGCGAGGAAGGGAATCTCGGTCGAGACCTCGGACACGCCGATGACGAACGTCTCGCTGTCGTCGGGCGTGTCGGTGCCGCTGTCTGCGGGCGAGCATCCGGCCAGTGCGAGGGATGCGGCGATGCCGATCCCGGCAACGCCGAGGAGCCGGCGCTTGACCTTGGTGAATCGGGAGGAAATGCTGTTCATAGTCGTTCCTTCTCGGGTGGTGTGATCGCCTGATGCGGATGGGTGTTGCACGCTGCACTGCGTGCCTCGCCTATGCGGCGGAACCGACCTCCTCGCTCTGAGCGACCGGTCGGCCGCCGTCGGCGGACGGTCTGGATACCGTGCGCCGGCGGCGGTTGTACTGGTCGAGGATGACGGCGCCGAGAATGACAGCGCCGGTCACGACAGGGATCCAGTAGGCGATGACGCCCACCTGGCGGAGCCCGTTGCCGATGACACCGAGGATCAGGGTGGCGGCGAGCACGTCGAAGACCCGGCCGACGCCGCCGGTCAGCGCCACGCCGCCGACGACGCAGATCGCGATCGCCTGGAGCGCCCAATCGGATGCGCCCGACGGCTGACCCACGTCGGTCTGGCCCACGAGGAGCAGACCGCCGAACGCCGCCAGGGCCGACCCGATCGTGAACGCGAGGATCAGCACGCGGTCGACAGGCACCCCCGACAGGTGACTCGCTTCGGCGTTGCCCCCGACGCTGTAGACGTAGTGGCCGAATCGCGTGCGGGTCAGGAGGAAGTAGGTGGCGACCAGCACGACCACGAAGACGAGGAAGACGACGGGGATCGGGCCGAGCTTGCCGCCGCCCAGGAACTTGAGGATCGGAGTCACACCGACCGAGGAGTGCGCGTTGGTGGCGACGAACAGCACACCGAGCACGATGCTCGCCATCGCGAAGGTCGTCACGAATGGGTTGAGTTTGATCTTCGCGATGATCACGCCGTTGACCAGACCGACGACCAGGCCGATGGCGAGTCCGACCGCGATCACCACGATGTCCGGTGCGCCTGCCACCGCGACCGTCGACCCGGCGACACTGGCGGCGGCAGCGACCGCGCCGACCGAGAGGTCGAACCCGCCGACGATCATCATGATCGCCATGCCGCACGCCACGATGCCGATGATCGAGTTCTGCTGCAGCACGTTGGTGAGGTTGTACGGCGTGCGGAACGTCGGTGACGCGAGGGAGAACCCCAGCACCACCACGGCCAGCACGACCCAGAGGCCGAGCCGGCGGAAGCGCTCGATGCGCACCTGTCGAACGTTCATAACTCCGTTGTCCTTCGTTCGCGAGAGCAATTTAGAAACGCAATTGCTTTATGTATTCCTGCACCATAGAGTCAACGCGATGCCGATGTCAACCGACCCCTCCGGAGCGCCTGCGTTGGCGGGGGGAACCGCCACCACGCTGCGACAGCGCAACTCCAGCGCGGTGCTCGACATCGTGCGTCGCGCGAGTACCCCGCTGCGGGTGGCCGAGATCGCCCAGGCGGCGAGCCTGTCGCGCCCGACGGTCGAGACCGTCGCCGAGGGACTGCTCGACCAAGACTGGCTGTTGCTCGCAGATGCCGACGACGCCGGCGCGCCCTCGGTGGGGCGCCCCGCCCGGCTGTACCGCTTCAATGAGCGCGCCGGGTTCGTCCTCGGCGTCGACGTCGGCGCCCACAGCGTGACCGTCGCCATCGGCGACCTGCGCGGCGGCATCGTCGCCACCGAGCGCCACCGCGTCGCGCCCGAGCTCCCCGCCATCGAACGGCTCGCCGCCACCTCCGACGTGATCGCGGCTCTCATCGCGCACACCGGCATCGCCCGCTCCGACATCCTCGCCATGACCGTCGGCACCCCCGGCACCGTCTCCCCCGCCACCGACCGGGTCGGGCTGTCGCCCGGCATGCCCGGCTGGCCCGAGGTCGATGTGGTCGGGGCCCTGGCCGCGTCGGTCGACTGCGCGATCGAGCTCGAGAACGACGCGAACCTCGCGGCGGTCGGCGAGCGGGCCCGTGGCATCGGCGCGGGGTGCGCCGACATGGTGTTCCTGCTGCTCGGCGAGCGGCTGGGCGCCGGCATCATCGCGAACGACGCCCTGGTGCGCGGGCGCAACGGTGCGGCGGGCGAGCTCGGGTACGTCCCGGTGCGCGGCGCCCGCGATCGCGACCCGCGCTTCGGTCCGCTTGAATCCCGTGTCAACGCGTCGGCGCTGGTGCGCATGGGACTCCGGGCCGCAGCCGAGCATCCCGACAGTGCCCTCGCCGCATCCGCCGAGCTGAGCGCCGGTGATGTCACTCTCGCGGCGACCCGTGGCGACGCCTACGCCTCGGGCCTGGTCCGCCGGCTGGCCCGCCGCATCGCGCACGGGATCGCGCCGACGCTGCTCACGCTCAACCCCGAGCTGCTGGTGGTGGGCGGCGGCGTGTCGCTGGCCGGCGAGGTGCTGCGCTCGGCCCTCGCGTCGGCCATCACCAAGGTCGTGCTCTACCCGCCAGAAGTCCGGCTCTCCGCCCTCGGCGACGAAGCCGTCGTCCTCGGCGCTGTCACGCAGTCACTCGAACGGGTCGAAGCCGACGTGCTCGCCCGGGTCTCCGCATGACGAGACATCGCGTGACTGGCGTGACCCCTTCGACTCAGGCACCCTCCGTTCACCGGGAGCGTCCATGCCCGCACCTCGTTTCACCGCCGCCCTAGCGGCCGGCGCCATCACTCTGCTTCTCACGTCCTGCGTGCAGTCAGACGCGGGATCCGACCCGAACAACCCCGACCAGCTCGAGGTCTTCACCTCGTGGACCTCGCCGACCGAGCGCGACGGTCTCGACGCCCTGCTTGCCGTGTTCGCCGAACGCGTCCCCGGCATCCAGATCTTCGATGCGTCTGTCGCGGTCGGCACGGGCGCGAGCGCCCAGGCGGCGCTCGAGTCGCGGCTGGAGGCGGGCAATCCGCCCGACACGTTCCAGGCGCCGGCGGGGGCGTCGATCACCGAACTGGTCTCAGGCGAGCGCCTCGTCGACCTGACCTCGCTGGTCGATCGCACCGGTCTGGCCGACGCTCTCCCGCCGACCCTGCGTGAGAGCGTCACGACCGATGGGCTCATCCATTCGGTGCCGATCGGTGTGCACCGCGCCAATCTGGTGTGGGCGAACTATGACGTGCTCGCCGACGCGGGCCTCGACCCGGCCGCCCGTGCCGGATCGATCGGCGAGTGGCTCGACCAGCTGGCGGCGCTGCGGGCCGCTGGCGTCGAGTATCCGCTCGCCCTCGGAACCGACTGGACCCAGCTGCTGCTGTTCGAGAACGTGCTGCTGTCTGATCTCGGCGCCGACACGTACGCGGGTCTGTGGTCGGGCGCGACGCGGTGGGACGGCAGCTTCGTGCAGGATGCCGCGGCCGACTACGCGGCGCTGCTCGAGTATGTCGATCCGGGCTTCCGGGCGCTCGACGGCGACGAGGCGGCGGCGCGCGTCGCCGAGGGCACCGCCGCGTTCGTGGTGCTGCCCGATACGGCCCTCGCCACGTTCCGCGAGGCCGGGCTCGAGTACGGCACCGACTTCGCGGGGGTTCCGACTCCCGGCACGCAGGGCGTCTTCGACCTGCTGGCCGATTCGTTCACGCTACCCGCCGGGGCGACGCATCAGGATGCCGCCGCGGCCTGGCTCGAGACGGTCGCCTCCCCCGAGGGTCAGCTCGCCTTCGCCGTCGCGACCGGCGCGATCCCGGCGCGCACCGACGTCGACGTGACCACGCTCACGACGTTCCAACGCACGGCGGCGTCGTCGCTGACCAGTGACCAGCTGGTCGCGTCGGTGACCTTCGGCGCGGCGGCGCAGCCCGCGTGGGTGCGCGCGCTGACGAAGGCGATCACCCGGTACAGCGACGACCGCAAGCTCGGTGCGCTGGTCAGCGCGCTCCGCGAGACGGCGCAGTTCGTGCCGGAGCGCTAGCTCAGCTCCACACCCCTGT
>JBDTQN010000188.1:0-5440 GCA_039932215.1 Pseudolysinimonas sp.
CGGATCGCTGCGACGTGCTCGCCAAGCCACGATGCCCGGGCACCCTTGCTGAGCGACGTGCGGTAGAACGTCGCCCACATGGCCGCACCCCACGGCCGCGCGAACATGGTGCGATACAGAAGTCTGCCCGCAGCGCCTGCCGGCCCGCCGCGCAGGAACGGGCTCACCAGCGCGAGGCCGGCCACGGCATCCGGTCGGTCTGCGGCGGCGATCACCGCCGACGAGCCAGCCATCGAGTTGCCGATCACCAGCGCGGGCCCGCCGAGTTCATCGATGAGAGCCAGGATGTCGGTGGCGGTCGCGAGGTCACCGTGCTCGGTGAAGGTGGTGTCGGCGTCGCCGTGCCCCCGCAGGTCGAGCACCGCGACGCGGAACCCCGCGTCGACGAGCGGCGGCACCACGTCGCGCCAGGTGCCGCGCAGGTCGCCCATGCCGGGTACCGCGACGACGAGCGGACCGTGACCCTCGACGGTGTACGAGAGCCGCCCCTGGGGGCGGGTGAGGTACTGCACGCTGGCGATCTGGCTAGTGTTCATAGCCGTAAAGCTAGTGCACTTAGCCAAAGATGTCAACAGGCGAAACCCTAGGCTGGCAGCATGCTTCTCCACACGCAGTATGTCGCTGCCGCCGATCGCTACGAGACCATGCAGTACGCCCGCTCGGGCCGCAGCGGGCTCAAACTCCCCCGCATCTCGCTCGGCCTCTGGAACAACTTCGGCAGCGACCGTTCCCTCGACGTACAGCGGGCGATCCTGCGCCGGGCGTTCGACCTCGGCGTCACGCACTTCGACCTGGCCAACAACTACGGTCCCGTCAACGGGGCCGCCGAACGCAACTTCGGCACGGTGCTGCATGACGATTTCTTGCCGTACCGCGACGAGATGATCATCTCGACCAAGGCCGGTTACGACATGTGGGAGGGCCCATACGGCGAGTGGGGCTCGCGCAAGTACCTCCTCGCCAGCCTCGACCAGTCGCTCGCACGCATGGGTCTCGACTACGTCGACATCTTCTACTCGCACCGCCCCGACCCCGAGACCCCCATCGAAGAGACCATGGGCGCCCTCGCCCACGCGGTGCGGTCGGGCAAAGCGCTGTACGCCGGCATCTCGAACTACGACCCCGCCCAGACCCGGGCCGCGGCCGCCGCGCTCGCCGCCGAGGGTGTTCCGCTGCTCATCCACCAGCCGCGGTACAACATGTTCGACCGCACCATGGAGGACGGCCTGCTCGACGCGCTCGACGAGGTGCACGCCGGCTCGATCGTGTTCTCGCCGCTCGCCCAGGGCATGCTGACCGACCGATACCTGGATGGCATCCCGACCGATTCGCGCGCGGCAGAGGGTCGCTGGATCACCGAGAAGAACATCAACCCCGGGTACCTCGAGAAGGCCCGCGCGCTCAACGAGATCGCCACGGGGCGCGGGCAGACCCTGGCGCAGCTCGCGCTCACCTGGGTGCTGCGCCACCCGCAGGTCACGAGCGCGCTGATCGGCGCGTCGAGCGTGGCGCAACTCGAGTCGAGCCTCGCCGCGCTCGAGTTCCCCGAACTGACGGCCGACGAGCTCAGCGCGATCGAGCCGCACGCGGTGCACGGAACCGAGAACCGCTAGGTGGGCTACCTCTTCGCGCTGCTGGCGGCGCTGCTGTTCGGCGCGAACGGGTCGCTCACCAAACTGATCATCGAGGCGGGGCTGACGCCGACCCAGTTGACGCAGTTCCGCACCCTCGGTACCGCGGTTCTGGCGGGCGCGATCCTGCTGCTCACACATCGTGCGGGGTTCAGGATGCCGCGGCGGCAGCTGCTGATCATGGCGGTTCTGGGGGTCGGCGGCGTTGCGCTGCTGCAGGCAAGCTATGCGGCGGCGATCCAGCTGCTTCCGGTCGGCATCGCGTTGCTGCTGGAGTACACCGCGGTGCTGATGGTCGCGCTGTTCGCGTTCTTCGTGTTCCGCGAGAAGGTGAAGGCGCGCATCTGGGTGGCGATCGCCCTCGTGCTGGTCGGCCTCGCCGTCGTTGCCCAGATCTGGGCGAGTTCGCTCGATCCGGTCGGGGTGGGTCTCGCGCTTGTCGCCGCGGTGACGCTGGCGTTCTATTTCATCGTCGGCGAGCGTCAGGTCGGGGCGAGCTCTCCGCTGGTGGTCGCGTTCTGGACGATGACGTTCGCGACCGCGTTCTGGGCCCTGTTCAGTGGATGGTGGGAGCTTCGCCCGGCGACGTTCGCCGCCCCGGTGCAGCTGGGTGGTGCGCTCGGCGACCTGCAGCTGCCGCTCGCGGTTCCCCTGATCGTCACGGTGATCGTCGGGTCGTTCGCGCCGTTCCTGCTCTCGTTCTATGCGCTGAAGCATCTCTCGGCGACCGCGGCCGGCATCGTCGCCTCGTCGGAGGTGCTGTTCGCCTTCGTCGTCGCCTGGCTGTGGCTGGGCGAGCAGCTCGACCCGGTGCAGATCGTGGGAGCGGCCGTGGTGCTCGTCGGCATCGTGCTCGCTCAGACCGCTCGGTCGTCGAAAACCGTGGTGGATGCTGACCTCGCCTTGAGCTGAAATGTCAGTGGTCGAACGTATGTTCGATTCATGGACCTCCTCGAGCGACCGACGCCCCTGCCTCTGCTTCGCGCGGCACCGCGCGGGCTCGACATCGTGCCGCGGCGCGGCGCGCTCTGGCGCGTCGCCCGCAGCGACGGACTCGTGCTCGGGTACATCGAGCGCGTCGACGGCGAATCCGGGGCGCGCTACCGCAGCAAGCGACTGGTCGGGCGAGCCACCGGCTTCGACGTGATCGGCGACTTCGGCGCGGCCGACGATGCGGTGGCCGCGTTGCGGAATTAGGCGCCACCCGGCATGGCCTGACCCGGATCGGGCGTGACGCGACGTATCGTGCCCGCATGCAGTGGTGGAACGATCTCATGGACTGGTTCCGTACCGACGACGGCCAGACGGCGCTTTTCAGCGCTGTCGTGCTCTTCGTCGCCATCGTCGTGGCGGGAGTGATCGCGGCCCTCGTCGGCCGCGGCACCACACGTCGCCTGGTGTCGCAGCGCGACCGCGAGACGCGCACCAACGCCGTCGCGGCGCTCGTCACGGCCGGCAAGTCGGCATCTGTCTGGCACAGCCTCACTCCCGCGGCGAAAGAGCACGCCGAAGCGCTGTCGGCCGCCGCCAACATCCAGGTGCGGCTGCTGCCCATCGCGAACGCCTCGCTCGCCGCCGACTGGGCCGAGCACCAGCTCGACGACATGCGCACCAACTCGGTGAACTACTCGTTCCAGGCCGACCAGACCCTCGACGAGTACCGAGACCGCCTCGTGCGCTGGCTGCACAAGCCCGGCAAGGCCAAGAAGCTGTTCTGGGACGACCTCGACCGCTGGCGCTACGACAACACCCAGCCCGACCCGGTCGCGCTCGAGCAGCAGCGCTGGGCCGAAGAGCAGTTCACCGCGCAGACGCAGACGCCGGTCGAGCACGAATCCGAGCTGCCCTTGCTCGGGCCCACGAGCACTCCCGCGAAGCGCTAGTCGATACTGACGATCTTGGCGCTCCAGGGGCAGTAGTACTCGCTGGTGACCGTGCCGTCCTCGACATACTCGGGGAGGCCGTCACACACCTCGGTCGTCTGATCGGCGAACTCCAGCGTCGACGAATCGATGTGCCACGACCACGGCGCGTTCACGCCCGGATCGTCGCGCACGACCTTCCCGTTCGGGATGCCGGCCACGTCTTTGCCGGCCAACAGGTCGCGCGCGTGCTGTTCGAGCTCGGGCGTCGTCAGCTCGATCTTGTACGTCTGGTCGACCACCGCGAACGTGGCCACCGGGCTGTGCTGCACGCAACCCGACAGACCCAGGGTCGCGACGATCGCGGCGGCGGCCGCCAGCGGCATCCTGATCATGACGCCACGATACCCGCGGACGAGGCGGGCGCGGCCGCGGTCAATCGCCCGTCATGCAGGTCGATGACGCGGTCGGCTCGCGCCATCATCGCCGGGTCGTGGGTCGCCACGATCGCCGCCATTCCGCGCTGATGCACGAACCCGGCGATCAGGTTCATGATCGTCGCGCCGGTCTCGCGGTCGAGCTGGCCGGTCGGCTCGTCCGCCAGCAGGATGGAGTGTCGCCGGTACGATTGGCCCAGTCCTCCCCCCGTAGCTCAGCGGATAGAGCAGGTGGTTTCTACCCATCGTTTGTCGGGGGTTCGAATCCCTCCGGGGGGACTGTGGAATGACTTCGAAGATAAATTCGAAACTCGATAATCTCGCGACGTGAAGACGTGCTCGAGGTGCGGAGAGTCAAAGCCGCGTGCTGACTTCAACATGGCGGCCCGCAACCGAGACGGACTGCATTCGTACTGTCGAGCGTGCCAGAGCGCCCATTATCGCGACAATCGCGTGCGCCACATGCGCAACGTCCGTCGAACCGCCCGCGCCCGCCTGGCCGCGTATCGACGCTACCTGGCGATCGCACTTGCGGGAGGTTGTGTTGATTGCGGCAACCAAGACATCCGCGTGCTGGAGTTCGACCATGTGCGTGGCGCCAAAGTCGCGAACGTTGCACGCATGGTTCTCGACGCCAGCTTGGACCGTGTGATCGCCGAGATCGAGAAGTGCGAGGTCCGATGCCGAAACTGCCATGCGATCGCGACATATGAACGACTAGGCGGATCATGGCGCGACGAATTCGTGCAGCGACCCTCGTTGTAGACCGCCGCCCGCCATCGGCATCGCTGCGGCCACCTAGAATTGTCGAATGGCCGCCGACGTACTCGTCTGGATCGACTGCGAGATGACCGGACTCGATCTCACCGCCGATGAACTCGTCGAGGTCGCCGTCGTGGTGACCGACTACGACCTGAAACCGCTCGACGACGGCTTCACCGTGGTGATCAAGCCCGACAAGACAGCCCTCGACCACATGGGCGACTTCGTGCGCAACATGCACGCCGAGAGCGGATTGCTCGACGAGATCCCCGCCGGCAAGTCGCTCGCCGAGGCCGAGTACGAGGTGCTCGAGTACATTCTGCGTTTCGTGCCCGACGCGGCGACCGCGCCGATGGCCGGCAACACGATCGGCACCGACCGGGCGTTCCTCGCCAAGTTCATGCCGCGGGTCGACGGGCACCTGCACTACCGCAGCGTCGACGTGTCAAGCATCAAAGAGCTGTCGAGGCGCTGGTACCCGCGCGCGTACTTCCAGTCGCCGACGAAGCACGGTGGGCACCGGGCGCTCGCCGACATCCTCGAATCGATCCGCGAACTCGACTACTACCGTTCCGTGGTGTTCGTCACCCAGCCCGGTCCGACCAGCGACCAGGCGCAGGCCGCGTCCACCGCAACGGTGGAGGCATGGGCGCCCCGCGTACCGTAAGATGGTCGGGTTGCGCAGGCAACACCTGGTGGTTGTAGCTCAGTTGGTAGAGCGCTGGCTTGTGGTGCCGGATGTCGCGGG
>JBDTQN010000189.1:0-5438 GCA_039932215.1 Pseudolysinimonas sp.
GCGCCAGGCGTCGCCGACTTCGGCCGGCTCGGCGACGGACGTGACACCATCAACGCCGGTTACCGCCTCTGCCCAGGTTTGGGCATCCGCCTCGGTCTGGGTGACCAGCGCGACGCGCGGGCTGGTGGCATCGGGAAAGTGCTCGGCGAGCGCATCGAGGAACGCATGCTGCGTCGACGAGGCCGGCAGCGCGTCGACGCTGGTGTTCGCGAGGCGCAGGCTCGCCAGCGGGCTGCCGAGCAGGATCAGGAGGAGGGCACAGGCGATCGTGACGATCGCTGGATGCCGCTGCACGCGTCGCGTCAGCTTCGAGAAGAATCCGTCGTCGGGCGCGATGTCACCGAACCGCGAGATCACCCGTCCGATGCCCGGCAGCCGGGTCAGGGCGCCCGGCCGCAGCAGCCGGTCGCCGGTCAGGCTGAGCAGCGCCGGGATGAGGGTAAGCGCCATCGCGATCGCGATGACGGTGACCGCGATCGCCCCGAGGCCGATCGCCTTGACGATGCGCGGCTCGAACACCAGCAGGCCGATCGACGCGATCGCGAACGTGACGCCCGAGAAGACGACGGTGCGCCCGGCGGTGTCGGCGGTGGTCCGGATCGCCGCCAATCGGCCTTCGCGACCCGGCACGCCAGCCCGGCGATGCTCTTCGCGGAACCGGCTGACGATCAGCAACCCGTAGTCGATCGAGAGCCCCAGCCCGACTGCCGTGACGACGTTGACCACGGTCGTGTCGATGTCGAGCAGAAACGTGAAGCCGAGCAGCGCGCCGAGGGCGCCGACGATCGAGACCCCGGCCCCGATCAGCGGGATGCCCGCCGCGATGAAGCCGCCGAGCACGATCAGCATCACGACGAGAGCGATCGGCAGCGCCACCGCCTCGCCGCGCTGCAGGTCGTTCTCGCTGATTTCGACGATCGAGTCGACGAGCAGGGTGCTGCCACCCACCTCGATGGTCGCGTCGGGATGCGACTGCCGCAGCTCGGTCGCGGTCGCGCGCAGTTCGGTGACCGCGGCATCCACCCCCGCTTCGTCGGGAAGTCCGCCGTCGACGCCCTCGACGGTCGCACTCACCAGAAAGCCCTCGCCATCGTCGGCGGGGATCGGCCCGACCGCGGTGGTGTGCGGGATGCCGTCGAGCCGGTCGAGCAGGCCCGACACCGAAGACAGCGCGTCGGGGTCGGCGGGCGGGACCCCGTAGACGAGGAGGGTGAGCGGCGACCGCTCCTCGTCGTCGCCGGCCAGCAGGTCGTCGGCGCGCGAACTCTCGCCCTCGGCCGAGGGCGCCTCGCTCTTGAGTCGCTCGAACAACGACTGGCCCGTCAGCCCGGCAACCGCCGTGCCGACCGCGATCGCCACCAGCACCAGCCAGACCGTGAGCGTGACGAACGGGTGGCGGGCCGCGGCGCCGCCGATCGTCGCCAGCGGACCGCGCCGCCGGAGGGCAGTCGGCCTCATACCTTCGAGCGCCAGTCCTCGTCGTCGTCCTCGTCGTCGATCACGTCGAGCGGCGCCGTGAACGAGCCCGTGACCGGGCCGACCATGGTGACCTCGTCGCGTCGGTGCCGCAGAACGGTGTCGATGTAGGAGGTGAGCGCCTCGGCCAGTGGCACGTTGCGCTTCTCGTTCTGCGACATGTACCAGCGGTGGTCGAGCAGCTGGTGGAACACCTCGGCCGGCTCAAGCTTGCCGCGCAGGTCTTTCGGCACCGAGCGGATCACCGGCTCGAACACCCGGGTCAGCCAGTCGTGCGCCACCATCTCTTCGTCGAGGTCTTTGCGATCGCCCGTGGCGCGGTAGGCGTCGAGGTCGTTGAGCAGGCGGCGCGCCTGGTTCTCGCCCGCATCCAGACCGGTCAGCCGCAACAGCCGGCGGGAATGGTGGCCGGCATCGACCACTTTGGGCTGGATGCGGACCTGGGTGCCCGATTCGACCTGGTTGATCGAGAGCTCTTCGATGTCGAACCCGAGGTCGTTGAGGCGCTCGACCCGCTGGTTGATGCGCCAACGCTCGGCTTGAGGGAACGACTCGGCGACCGTGAGCTCGGTCCACAGGTTGCGGTAGGCGCTGACGATGCCGTCGGCGATCCCGATTGGATCGACGTCTTCGTCGAGGCGGCCGCCGGCCTGCAGGTCGAGCAGCTCGCCGGCGATGTTCACTCGGGCGATCTCGAGGTCGTTCTCGCGCTGGCCGTTCGACAGACCGCCCTCGTAGAGCTTGCCGGTCTCGGCATCGACCAGGTATGCCGCGAACGAGCCCGCATCGCGGCGGAACAGGGTGTTCGACAGCGAGACGTCGCCCCAGAAGAACCCGATGGTGTGCAGCCGGGCGAGCAGCACGGCGAGGGCGTCGACGAGGCGGGTCGCGGTGTCGGGGCGCAGCGCCTGTGAGTAGAGCGCGCGGTAGGGGAGGGAGAAGCGAAGGTGCCGGGTCACCAGTGCGGGCGCGAGTTCTTCGCCGTCGTCCGCCGCGCGATTCGTGATCACGGCGACCGGTTCGACGCACGGGATATCGATGCGCTGCAAGGTGCGCAGCAGCTCGTATTCACGGCGCGCGAGCTCGGCGCTCGTCTCTTTCACCGCGATGACGTAGCCGCCGAGGTGCACGAAGCGCACGAGGTGCCGCGAGATGCCCTTCGGGAGGGCGGCGATGTACTCGTCGGGCCACACCTCGAGCGGCAGATCCCACGGCAGATCGAGCAGTGCCGGATCGGGCACCGCCGACGTGATCGAGAGCGCCGAGGCCATGGATGGAGCCTACCGAGCAGTCGCTAGCGCGATTTGCGAAGGGTGACCTCGGCCAGCCCGCCCCAGTCGACGTCCTTCAGGTCCGCCGTTGCGAGTGCCTCCTCGAACAGCGCATGCAGCACCGGCGCGGTCGGCAGCACCACTCCGGCCTCGGCGGCGATGGCCTCGGCCAGGCCGAGGTCTTTGAAGCCCAGCGACATCGTGAACCCGGGCGGCGTGTGGCGTCGTTCGGCGACGGCTGCGCCGTACACCGAGTAGGCGATTCCGCCGAACAGCGAGTTCGTGAGCAGCTCGACGAACTCGCGCCCGTCGACGCCGTGACCCTCGACCAGCGCAACCGACTCCCCGAGCGCCTGGATGGCATGGATGATGTTGTAGTTGACCGCCGCCTTGACCACATTGGCCATGCGCGGGCGCTCGCCGAAGTTCCAGATGCGCGTGCCCAGCACCGCCAGATACGGCTCGACCGCCGTGATCAGCGCCGGATCGCCGGCGACCATGATGTTCAGCTTGCCGGCGGCGGCGACCGTCGAGCGCCCGACCACCGGAGCGGCGACGTAGCCGAGGCCCGCATCGCCGGCCAGCGCGGCCAGGCGGTCCACGGCATCCGGGCTCAGCGTCGCCATGTTCACGTGCACGCGGTCGGCCGAACCCGCGAACGTGGCAGAGGTGAGCACGGACTCGGCCGCCTCGTCGTTGGCCAACATCGAGAACGACACCGGCTGGGCGAGCGCGTCGGACGGGCTCGGCGCGGCGACCGCGCCCGCGGCGACGAGTTCGTCGACCGCCGCGGGCGAGCGGTTCCAGACATGCACGGTGTGGCCGGCGTCGACCAGCCGCTTCGCGATCTCGGACCCCATGGTGCCGAGACCGAGGAATCCGAGCTCGGCCATCAGGCCTTCCAGACCGTCTTCATGTTGCAGAACTCCTTGATGCCGGCCGCGCCGAGCTCGCGGCCGTAGCCGGAGTTCTTGATGCCGCCGAAGGCGAGCTCGGGGTACGAGATCGTCATGCCGTTGAGAAACACCCCGCCGGCCTCGAGCTCGGCCGAGAACAGCTCCTGCTCGTCGGCGTCGGTCGTCCAGGCCGCCGAGCTCAGGCCAAAGCTGGTGCCGTTGGCGATGCGGATCGCCTCGTGCGCGTCCGCCACCTTGTAGAGAGTCGCCACCGGCCCGAAGGCCTCTTCGAGGTGGATGCGCATCTCGGCGGTCACCCCGGCGATAACGGTCGGCGGGTAGAACCAGCCGGCGCGGTCGGGCTGAACGCCGCCGGTCAAGATGTCGGCGCCCTTGCCGCGCGCGTCGTCGACCAGCTCGACCAGGTCGTCGCGGCCGGACTCCGTCGCTACCGGCCCGACCTGCGTCGCCTCGTCGAGCGGGTCGCCCACCGTCAGGGCGGCCATCGCGGCGACGAACTTCTCGCTGAACGCGTCGTACACGTCGGCGTGCACGATGAAGCGCTTGCCGGCGATGCAGGACTGCCCGTTGTTCTGCGTGCGCGCGGTGACGGCGGTCTTCACGGCTCCGTCGAGGTCGGCGCTCGGCATCACGATGAACGGGTCGGAACCACCGAGTTCGAGCACGGCCTTCTTCACCTGCGCAGCGGCGGTGGATGCCACCGAGCGCCCCGCGGGCTCAGAACCGGTGAGCGTGACGGCCTTGATCCGCGGATCCTCGATCACGGCTTTGACCTCGCGCGAGCCGATCAGCAGCGTCGTGAACGCCCCTTCGGGGAAGCCGGCGCGGGTGAACAGCCCGTCGAGGTACATGGCCGACGCGGGCACGTTCGAGGCGTGCTTGAGCAGGCCGACATTGCCGGCCATCAGCGCCGGTGCCGCGAAACGCATGACCTGCCAGAGCGGGTAGTTCCACGGCATGACGGCCAGCACCGTGCCGAGCGGCTGGAACCGGGCGTACGCGCGCGAGGCGTTGACCGAGGCCGGGTCCTCGAGCGGCTCGTCGGCGAGGAACGCCTCGGCGTGCGCCGCGTAGTACCGGGCGCCCTTCGCGCACTTGGCCACCTCGGCGCGCGCGGCGGCGATCGGCTTGCCCATCTCGTGCACCATCGTCACGGCGGTGTCTTCGAGCTCGGCGTCGAGCAGGTCGGCGGCCTTGTTCATCCACTCGGCGCGCTGCGCGAACGTGGTGCCGCGCATCGTGCGGTACGCCGCGTCGGCGAGGGCGAGCCGGCGTTCGACCTCGGCGGCGTTGTGCGCCGCGAACTCTTTCTCGGTCTCGCCGGTGGCGGGGTTGATGATCGCGATGGACATGGTGCTCCTATTCGAAGACGTCGGGATGACGTGCCAGTTCGAGCCGTGTGCGCCGGATGTGGCCCGCCAGCACTCGTTCGGCTTCATCCAGGTCTCGTCGCCGGATGGCGGAGACCAGAAGGTGGTGTTCGTGGTGGACGCTCTTGTCCGGGTCGGTGCGCGCCAGTCGCATGTAGGTGCGGCGGTACGAGTGGGTGCGGTTCCAGAGCTGCAGCACCGTCTCGGCGAGCACGACGGTCGGGGCGAGGTCGTAGCACGAGAGGTGGAACTCGCGGTCGAGCGCAATGAACTCCTCGAGCTCGGTGCTCTCCATCGCTGTCGCCAGACGGTCGAGGTGGTCGACACGCTCCTCGTCCATGAGCGGCAGGTTGTAGCGCAGCAGCAGCGGTTCGATGCGCTCGCGGATCTGGTACATCTCTTCG
>JBDTQN010000190.1:0-5411 GCA_039932215.1 Pseudolysinimonas sp.
CGCTGAGTGCGACCGAATTCATCGCCGGCGGTGATCATCGGAATGCCGGCGCTCAGCAGTAGCGTGCCCAGCAGATTGCGGATCGCCCGCCGCCGCACCGACAGCACCGCGGCATCCTGTGTCGGCCCTTCGACACCATGGTTGTACGACTTGTTGTCGTTCGAGCCGTCGCGCCCTCGCTCGCCGTTGTTCAGGTTGTGCTTGTGGTCGTAGGCGACCAGATCGGCGGCGGTGAAGCCGTCGTGCGCGGTGATGAAGTTGATGCTGGCGAGCGGTCCGCGCTCGAGCGAGAACACGTGGTTCGAGCCGGCCAGGCGGCGGGCGAGCGATCCGATGCCTTCACTCGGGATGCCGTCGGTGCGCGCCTGCGCGATGTCACGCAGCCAGAAATTACGCATGCGGTCGCGGTAGCCGTCGTTCCACTCCGACCACTTGGACGGGAAGTTGCCGACCTGCCAGCCACCGGCCCCGACATCCCACGGCTCGGCGATCATCTTGGCGCCGTCGAGCGCGGGGTCGGTCACGATCGCGTCGAGCAGCGGGTGCGCGGGGTCGAACTCGACGTTCTCGTCGCGCCCGAGGGTCGCGGTCAGATCGAACCGGAAGCCGTCGATCTGCACCTCGTCGGCCCAGTACCGCAGCGAGTCGAGCACCAGGCGCTGCGCGGCGGGTGTCGAGAAGTCGACCGTGTTGCCGCATCCGGTGACGTCGATATATGCGCCCGTGTCGTCGTGCCGGTAGTAGTTCGCGTCGTCGATGCCGCGCAGCGAGGTGGTCGGTCCGCCCCGGTTCTCTTCGGAGGTGTGGTTGTAGACGACATCGAGGATGACCTCGAGCCCCGCCTCGTGCAGCAGTCGCACCATCCCTTTGAACTCGCGCAGCACGGCGCCGGTGCCGCCGAACTGGGCGGCGCGCGTCGCATACCCGGCGTGCGGCGTGAAGAAGTTGAGGGTGTTGTAACCCCAGTAGTTGGTGAGGCGCATGGCGCGCAGCCGAGCCTCGCTGACGTGCTGGTGAATCGGCAGCAGTTCGAGCGTCGTCACGCCGAGGTTCTTCAGGTACGCGATCGTCGACGGGTGGGCGAGCCCCGCGTAAGTGCCGCGCAGCTCGTCTGGGATGTCGGGGTTGAGCTGGGTCAGTCCCTTGACGTGCGCCTCGTAGATGACGGTGTGATCGAGCGGCGTGCGCGGTTTCTGCACGCCACCCCAGTCGAACCAGCCGTCTTGCACGTAGCTGCGCCACTCTCCGTCGGGGGTGCGGGCGAGGCCGCGCGCATAGGGGTCGAGCAGATTGAGGGCCGGATCGAACGCGTGCTGCGGGCCGGTCGGGCCGTGCGCGCGGATCGCGTAGTACGTGCCGGGGGCGAGCGCGCGGGTCGTGGCGCTCCACACCCCGTTCGTGTCGCGGCTCAGCGGCACGGTCTTCGAGACCTCGGCCGGATCTTTGCCGTCGAAGATGCACAGGTCGATGGCGGTCGCGCTGCCGCTCCAGACACGCAGCTCGCCACCACGGTTGCTGACGTGCACGCCGAGGTTCCGGAACGGGTCCTCGGGCGACATGCGTTCTAGGTTAGGACCCGATGACGGTGTACCTGGACCACGCTGCCACCTCGCCCCTGCGGCCCGAGGTGCTGGCCGCGTACACCTCTGCGCTCGCGGTGGTCGGCAATCCGTCGTCGATCCATGGGGCGGGCCAGGCGGCACGCGCACTGCTCGAAGACGGGCGGGAGCAGGTCGCCGCATCCCTCGGTGCGGATGCCGTGGAGGTCGTGCTGACCGGCGGCGGCACCGAGGCGGTCAACCTAGGCATCAAGGGGCTGTTCTGGGCGCGGGCCCCGCGTCGGCGCATCATCGTGCCGATGGCGGAGCACCACGCGACGATCGACAGCGTCGAATGGCTGGCGAAGCACGAGGGGGCGATCCTCGACTGGATCGAGGTCGACTCCGTGGGCCGCATCCGCGTCGACGCGCTCGAGGCGGCGCTCGCGTCGGGCGGCGACGAGGTCGCGCTGGTGACCGCTCTCTGGGCGAACAACGAGGTCGGCACGCTTCAGCCCGTCGCCGAGATCGTCGCGGCCGCGACGCGATTCGGCGTGCCTGTGCATCTGGATGCCATTGCCGCCTACGGGTCGGTTCCGATCGACTTTCACGCCTCGGGTGCCGCGGCGCTGAGTGTGTCGGCTCACAAGATCGGGGGACCGGTCGGCGTCGGAGCTCTGCTCGTGCGGCGCGGGGTGCAGGTCGAGCCGCTGTTCCACGGCGGCAACCAGCAGCAGCAGCGTTCGGGCACGCAGGATGCCGCGGGGGCCGCCGCTTTCGGCGTCGCGGCCTCGCTGCCCCACTCCGATCTCTCGCCGCTGCGTGACCGGCTGATCCACGGCATCCAGGCTTCGGTGCCCGGCGCGACGTTGCGCGGCGACCCGGTGGACCGCCTGCCCGGCAACGCCCATTTCACGTTCGACGGCTGTGAGGGCGACTCGCTCCTCTATCTGCTCGACGTGGCGGGGTTCGCAGTGTCGACCGGATCCGCCTGCCAGGCCGGAGTGCCCGAGGCCTCGCACGTGCTGCTCGCGATGGGACTCTCCGAGCCCGTCGCCCGCGGTGCCCTGCGCTTCACCCTCGGTCCCGATTCGACCGCCGCCGAGATCGACGCACTGCTCGCGGCGCTGCCGGCCGCTGTCGAACAGGCGCGCTCCGCCGGGTTCGCGGCTCGAGAGCCCACGCTCGGTCGCTGACCCAGTCGTGCTCGGCTCTACTCGAGTTCGAACTGGATGATGCGGTCGTTCGCGTGAATGCACACCATGCGAAGAGTGCCCGAGCCGGTGTTCTCGAATCCGTGGTGCACCTCGGGCGGAATCGTCGCGATGGTGCCGACCGTTCCCGTGGCGTAGCTGAACTCGGTGTCGACGCTGTCGCCGCGTGCATCGCCGACGCGGAACGTGACCTCGCCCTCAACGACGATCCAGGTCTCGGAGTACGGGTGCCAATGCAGCCCGACGCCCTGGCCGGGCTGGTTGTTCACGTAGAAGAACGACGCACCAGCCTCGTAGTCGGCGCCTTCGAACTTGGCCGTGCGCGTCTGCTGCCCCGGCCGGATCAGGTCGTCGGCGCGCAACACGTGCGCGGGTGACGTCGCCATGGCTACCTTCTCTTCCTGCGCTCGGGATGCGCGCCACCGTCGCGCTGATCCCGAACGTGCTGCCCATCGTGCCTGCTGCCACCGACCGCGGCCATCCCGAGCTTGCACATCTTCCGACGACGTGGTGGCACGCCTCGACGCGATCGACTCCCGTCTGGCCGCGGTCGAGAAGACGCTCAACGACATCCCGTAGCCCGGTTACCCTTAGATCATGCGTGTTCTGGCAGCGATGAGCGGTGGTGTCGACTCCGCCGTCGCTGCCGCGCGCGCCGTCGACGCCGGGCATGATGTCGTCGGCGTGCACCTCGCGCTCAGCCGCAATCCGGGCACGCTGCGCACCGGGGCACGCGGGTGCTGCACCATCGAGGACTCCATGGACGCACGTCGCGCAGCCAACCTGCTCGGCATCCCGTTCTACGTGTGGGACTTCAGCGAGCGCTTCAAGGCCGACGTGGTCGACGACTTCGTCGCGGAGTACGCCGCCGGCCGCACCCCCAACCCGTGCATGCGGTGCAACGAGCGAATCAAGTTCGCCGCGCTGCTCGAGAAGGCACTCGCGCTCGGCTTCGACGCAGTCGCGACCGGACACTACGCCACGATCCTCACCGACGACGCCGGCAACCGCGAGCTGCACCGAAGCGCCGCGTGGGCCAAGGACCAGTCGTACGTGCTGGGGGTGCTCACGACCGAGCAGCTCGCGCACGCGATGTTCCCGCTCGGGGCGACGCCCTCGAAAGACGAGGTGCGCGCCGAGGCCGCCGCCCGCGGTCTGACTGTCGCGCAGAAGCCCGACAGTCACGACATCTGCTTCATCCCCGACGGCGACACCCGCGGCTGGCTCGCCGACCGGGTCGGCGCAGAGCCGGGCGCGATCCTCGACCGCAGCGGAGTACGCCTCGGCACGCACGAGGGTGCGGCGGCGTTCACTGTCGGACAGCGCAAGGGCCTCAACATCGGCTACCCGAGCGACGACGGCAAGCCGCGGTTCGTGCTCGAGGTGCGTCCGAAGACGAACGAGGTCGTCGTGGGCCCGCGCGAGGTGCTCGCGATCGCCGAGCTGGCGGGTTCCCGCTTCAGCTGGGCCGGGATGCCGCCGGCAGACCCGCAGACACCGTTCGACTGCGACGTGCAGGTGCGCGCCCACGGCGACCCGGTTGCGGCTACCGCATCGGTGGTTTCGACGGGCTCAACCACCGAACTCCACGTGCAGTTGCGCGCGCCCCTCGACGGCGTCGCTCCCGGCCAGACCGCCGTCATCTACGTCGGAACCCGCGTGCTCGGCCAGTTCACCATCGACCGCACGGTGAGCGCGGTGCTGGCGTGAGGCGTGCCGCCGCACTCCTCGTTCCCCTCCTCCTGTTCGCCGCCCTGCTCAGTGGGTGTGTGCAGAACCTGCCCAACGGTGCCGTCGGTTGGCTCGCCGACCAAGACGGCATCGTCGACGCGACGATCCTCTCTGACAACACGGGCCCGTGGTCGAGCAGCGGCCTCGTGCGCGGAGAACTCGACGAGGGCATCGACGATGCCGGCATCGAGACGCTGATCGGCAAGATCCAGAAGTACGCGGCCGAGAACGGCAACGTGTCGTACTGGCTCGGATTCCACGACATCGACTTCACCGTCGGCTCGGGCGACATCGCGGCCGACATCGCGCTCTGGCGCGAAGTACTCGACGCGCCGGGCCTCGCGAGCGCCATCGTGTCAGAGGGCGAGGTGCGTGCCCATGTGCTGCGCACCGACGCGATCGACGCGCTCACCGCACTCGAGGCACTGGATGCCGGGGTCAGACTCGAAGCGTTCGCCGATGCCGATGCGCTCGCTGCCGACTACACCGCCGACATCCAGTACGACCAGGTCAACGTCGTCGCTCTCGAGTACCGCCGGCCGCAAGGCTGCACCCCCGCGCAGGCCGTTCAAGACTTCGCCGAGTCGCTCGTCGAACGTCCCGAGATCCCGGGCGCGACCATCGACCTCTGCAGCGGCATCACCCTCGATCTGCCGGCCACGGCATCCATCGCTACGACCGCCGTCGACGTGCGGACCGAGCTCGACGAGCGCGGGCTGTCGGACTTTCCGGTGCAGGTGACCTCCGAGACCGACGAGGCGACCCGGTTCGCCGCGATCGCCCCCGGCGATGCGTCGCTGCTCGCCGTGCTCTCGGTGTTCGAGCAGCCCGGAACCCCGCCCATGAGTTACTCGCTGAGCCCCGACGAGACCCTCGCCGTCACGGCGTACGAGGTGCCGACCGCCGATCTCGTGACCCTGATCCAGGG
>JBDTQN010000191.1:0-5380 GCA_039932215.1 Pseudolysinimonas sp.
CGCCGGGCTCGAGCCACTTCACGCTGCGCAGCCGTGGGATGTCGAGCAGCACGCCGCGGCCGACGATGCCGTCGCGCGCGACGTCGATGCTCTCAAGTTCGGCGCCGGTGGTCGTCACCCGCGCGTCCGGGAAGCCGTTGTACATCGCGCCCTCGTACATCACGTGACACAGGGCGTCGATGTGGCTGTGCGCGTCGCCGTGGAAGGCGAGCCCGAGGTAGTCCGCGCCGAACCGCAGCGATCCCGAGCCGATGTCGTTCGCCGCGGTGAGCAGCATCCGGTGCTCGACCGGACTCGGATTGTCGGGCCCCTCGACGGTATCGAGCTTGAGCGCCAGGCTGACGGTGCGGCCGCTGCGGACCAGGCTGGCGGCGGCCGACACCAGCTCGGGCGTGAGGAAGTTGAGCGCGCCGCGCTCGTCGTCGGCGCCCCAGCGGCCCCAGTTCTTCACCGACGCGAACAAGTCGACGAATTCGGCGGTGGTGACGGTCATCGGTGGGCTCCCTTCACTCGGCGTTGGCGATGAAGCCGCCGTCGACGAGGATCTCGGTCGTGTTCACATAGGCGGCGTCGTCGCTGCACAGGAAGGCGACGACTCCGGCGATGTCCCGCGGCTGGCCGATGCGGTGCAACGGCACGCGGTCGACGTAGTACTTGAGGATCTCGGGGTCGTCGAACAGCGGCTGGGCCATCGCGGTCTCGATCGGCCCCGGCAGGACCGAATTGCACCGGATGCCGTGCTCGCCGAGCACGCATCCGAGCGACATCATGAGGGCCGAGACGCCAGCCTTCTGGGCGCAGTAGGCCACCTGCTCGGCCGACCCGACACGTGCAGAGATCGAGGAGATCGCGACGATCGCGCCGCCGCGCTTCTGCTCGACCATGTGCAGCGCGGACTGCTGCGACAGCGTCCAGCAGGCGCGGAGGATCGTGGTGTGCAGGTCGTCCCAGATGTCGTCGGTGATCTCCTGCCAGGTGAGCAGCGGATTGATACCGGCGTTGCTCACCAGGAAGTCGATGCCTCCCTGCGCGGCTGCCACGTCATCCACCATCTGACGGGTGGCCGTCACGTCACGCAGGTCGACGGGGTAGGAGGACGCGGTCCCGCCCACAGCGGCGATCGCGGCCTCCGTCTCGCCCCAGTCCTGGCCAGGGAGGTGGTTGACGGCGACCGTCGCGCCTTCGGACGCGAGCCGCACGGCGATGGCCCGGCCGATGCCGGTCGCCGCTCCGGTGACGAGGGCCGACTTGCCCTGGAATCGTGACACGCTCGCTCGCTTTCGTCGGTGACCTCGTTGTCGCGGGTGCCCCGCAACTCCATTGAAGTGGAGCCGCGGACGTCTTGACTGACGGTTGTTCAATGACTACGGTCGACCGGTAGACCACGATATCGCAAAGGCGATAGATGTGACAAGGAACTTCGACCCGGGAGCCGCGCGATGAGCACCAGAGACAGCTACGGCGGGGTGACGGCGGGGCGTGCCACGCCACTGTTCCCGGCGGTGGTCGCGTACGGGGAGCTGGTGCTGCTGTCGGGGCAGGCACCGCTCGACCCGGAGACGGGCGCGGTCGTCGGCGGGGGCTTCCGTGCTCAGGCGCGGCAGGTCCTTGACGGGATCCGCCATGGCCTGGAGCTGGCCGGCTCGGGGATTGGTGATGTGCTGCGGGTGGTCTGCATCCTCGCCGACGCAGGCGACTTCGATGTGTGGAACGAGGAGTTCGCCGAGGCCTTCCCCGAGCCGCGCCCCGTGCGCACGACCTTCGTGGCCGGATTCGTGCTGCCCGGCATGCTCATCGAGGTCGAGGCCACCGCCGTGCGCTCGAGCGCGGCATGAACGCGGGCGCCGCGCGACCGCGGTTCGGGGGCGTCGATCACGTTGCCGTGCTGGTGGCTGACGTCGAGGATTCGCTGCCAAAGTTCCGCGCCCTGCTTGGACGTGATCCTGTGTCGGACGAGGTGCTCATCGATCCCCCGGTGCGGCTCGTGCATTTCGACTGCGACAACGTCGACCTGCAGCTCGTGCAGCCGACGGGCGAAGGCGGACTCAGTCGCGACCTCGCGAGATCGGGCGAAGGACTGCACCACGTGTGCTTCCGAGTGTCCGATATAGATGCTGCACGAACCTCGATCGACGCAGCCGGCGACATCTTCACGGGCGGCAACGGCAGGCGCGCCTGCTTTCTCGGGCACCGGCCGGGCGGACTCTACGTCGAGCTGATCGAGCGGGCGCCGCGGGCGATCGTCGCCCTGACCGACGCGCTGCGCGTCAGCGCCGAGTACTGGGCTGCCGAGTGCGCACGCGACATGACGGCGATGCTGGCCCACTTCACAGAGGACGCCGAGGTCGAGACGCCGGACGGTCGCGCGGTCGGCCACGAGCAGATCGCCGCCATGTATCGGGAGTCGTTCGATGCCTATCCGGGCCTCACCGTGGACATCGTGAACGGATACGCTGGCGACAACGACCACGGTGTGGCGTTCGATGCGGTGCTCACCGATCCGGCGGGCGACCGCTGGCGGGTCAGGGGCGTCAACACGGTGGAACTCGAGGGCGGGCTCATCCGGCGACTGCGGTCGTTCGAGGATCGGCCGTCGAGGGTGCTGACCGGTTGACAGGTCTACCATGAGCACGTGACCACGGCACCGAAACCCCTCGAGCGCATGGACCGCGGGCGCCCGCCCATCTCCAGCGAGGTGGCCCAGGTACTGATGTCCCACCTGCTCAACGACGGCTACGAGGTCGGGCAGCGCATCCCGCCGGAGCGGGCGCTCGCGGCCCAGCTCGGGGTCGGGCGCTCAGTGATTCGCGAGGCCCTTAAGTCGCTCGTCCTGCTCGGCATCGTCGAGACCCGGTCCGGCGACGGCAATTACCTGCAGAGCCGCAGTTCGGGTCTGCTCCCCGACACCATCGAGTGGGGACTCCTGCTCGAAGAGAACACGCTCGAGCAGGTCATCGAGGCCCGACGCGAACTCGAGGTGGTGCTGGCCGGCTTCGCCGCCGCACGCCACACGCCCGAGGACATTGCCGACCTGCGCGCCCTGCTCGACGCCATGCGCGCCGCCGGGGCCGACGAGACCTTCGTCGAGGCGGACGTCGCGTTCCACCTGCGCATCGCCAAGGCGGCGGGCAACCCCGTCCTGCAGAAGATGCTCGAGAGCACCCACTCGCTGCTGCACTCCTGGATCAGCCGGGTCATCGAGGCCGCCGGCGACACGCGGCCCTCGATCAGCGAGCACGTGCCCGTGCTTGAGGCGATCGAGGCGGGGGATGTCGAGGGCGCGCGTGCCGCGATCCGCGACCACCTGGACCGGGCGGGCACGCGCCTCAGCGCCACCATCTCGGCTCACAGCTGACGCGGGCGGGAACTGACCCCCGCGGCACGACTTCCCCGATGGCTTGCGCGAATCAGATGTCGCCCGAAGTCCCGGACGGGCAGGGTGGTGCGGTGAGCCGCCGCGTTGAATCCGCCTTTGATACATCACACGACTAACCGCGCCGGGCAATGATGCGCCTGGCAAGACTTGGCAACAAATTGTGTGATTCGAGACGATTCAGCGTGATCACGCCTGCCACGAATCCGTTGCGATTGCAGATAAGTTGCCGAAGCTAGTGGGCAGCGGCTTGGTTCAAATCCCACCGGTACCGCCACGGAAAACCCCTGTTGATCAGGGGTTTTTCTGCGCTTGAGTGCCTGGATGAGCGTTTTGGCAACAACTCGGCAGCATCGACGGTCGAGTGACGTGACTGAGGAGCCGTAGTCCTGATGCCGATCGGTGAGGTCGAATCCCACCGGTACGGGTTAGGGCTTCTAACCGCTTCGAGGAGCACTGCCATCTCTAAGCGGATATTCGTGAGGCGCGGGACAATGCAGAATGCGCTTTGAGTTGCAGCACATCGACGACTGTCCGAACTGGGAAGCCGCGTCGACTCGTTTCCGAGAGGCGCTTGTCGAGACGGGTCACGGTGACGACCCGGTGACGGTGCGGACGGTTCGTGATCCCGATGAGGCGGCGCGTATGGGGTTCGCCGGTTCGCCGACGATGCTGGCCGACGGCATCGATCTGTTTCCAATAGAAGGCGACGGTGGCGCGATCGCGTGCCGGGTGTACAAGACAAGCACTGGTCTCGCCGGCTCCCCAGCTCTCGTGCAGATGGTTGAGGCGATCGGTCGGCTGGAGGCTGCGGGGGAGGCGGTCTGTTCGTGCTGCGGTCGAGTGTTACCGCGACGGAGGGTTCACTCGCTGCATCACGGCGCCGCCTATATCTGTCGCCGTTGTGGGTTCTGGGTGGCTTTTCAGTGGCGAGGGGATCGTCTCGACCGGCTGTCAGACCGTCGTAAGCAGCCCAGCGACTGAGTTGGCGCTAGTCCGCGGGCTGGGGCGGCGTGATGATCGGCGCGATCATGATGATGCCAGCTCCGACCGGGCACACGACGGATCCGATGTAGTCCCACATCGTCGGCTTGAAGCCGTCGACGACTATGCCCCAGGGAGTGAGCCGGCCATGAACACTCCGCCGTACGCAGCCAGCACCCGTCCGAAGTTGGCGTCGGGCTCGAACGCGGCGACGAATCCATACGCGCCAAGCAGGACGATGCCGATCAAGGCGAGCCACCATCCGCGGTTATCGCGCACGGCCTGCCGGATCAGCCAGGCGCCACCGATCTCGGCCGCCGCGGCGATGACGAAGAGGATGACGATGCGGACGATGGTCATACCGCCATCCATGTCAATCGTGGTCCGCGCGGTGGTCCCGCCGTCTGGGTCAGCTCACGGAGATGACGCCCATCATTCCATTGTCTTCGTGGTCGAGGATGTGGCAGTGGTAGACGGTGGCGCCGGTGAAGTCCTCGAAGGCGATGCGCACGCGGGATGTGCTGTGGGATGGCACGTTGACGACGTCTTGCCAGGTAGGTGTCTCGAAGGCACGCCCGCCGATCTCGATGATTTGCATCGGCCATACGTGGAGGTGGAAGGGATGATCCATCGGACTGGTGTTGACAATCGTCCACTCCTCGATCGTGCCGATGTCTACGAACTGGTCGATGCGCGTTGGGTCGAATTCATGGCCGTCGATAGTGAATCGCATCATGGATCCGCCCATCCCGGCTCCGCCCATCGTGAGTGTGAGCGTTCGTTTGCCATCGAGCGGCTGCGATCTCAGGTCGCGTGGCTCGGAGCGCGGGGGACTCGGAAACGAAGCCGTGGCGGTGCCTGCGACGGTGAGCGTGGCGAGGGTCACGACGGCTTCCGACGGTGAGTTTCCGCCCATCATGCCTCCGGGGGACCCTCGATCCACCGGTCGCGCCTGCAACACTGAGGTGCCCGTCGCCATGGTGACCAGAACGTCGGCACGGCTTCCGGGCATCAGCGCGAGGG